>CANFVB010000029.1 GCA_947450355.1 Bacteroidota bacterium | reverse complement strand
GGTAAGCGATAAATTGACTAATTTCTTGCAACTTTCTGATGCGGAACATAATCAAGATAAATCAGAATTACTTTTGGCATCTATTGAACAAAAAGCAAATATGTTGCAGCCAATTCCTTTTGGAAATGCTATTAATTTTAATGCTAACAAAAAATATCTGCCGCTTGCTTTACTTCCAATATTGTTTTTTGCCTTCTTTTATATTTCTGGAAATAGCAAAATTTTATCTCAAAGTTTAAATCGAGTAGTGCATTTCAAGCAACAATTTCTTCCGCCAGCGCCTTTTAAATTTGTAGTTTTAAATAAAGATTTGCAAACCGAACAAAATAAAGATTTCGTTCTTAAAGTAAAATCTGAAGGAAAAATAATTCCTGAAAACGCAATGATTTTTATAGATGACGAAAGCTATTTTATGGAAAGCACCGCCAATGGTGAATTTCAATTCAAAATTGAGAAGCCAACAACCAACGTTTCGTTTCACGTGGAAGGGAATGAAGTTTCATCTGAAGAGTTTGAATTATCGGTTATAACTGTTCCGTCAATTTCAAATTTGGAAATGGTTTTAAATTTCCCCTCGTATTTAAATAAAAAATCTGAAATCATTAAAGGAACAGGAAATGCGGTACTTCCCGAAGGAACTTCTGTAACTTGGAAAATGAATACGATTGCCACGCAAAGTGTAAATTGGTCAGATTTGAAATCTAATTATTCATTTTTGAAAGATGATAATTCATTTAAATTAACTAAAAATATTTCTCAAAATACTGAATATAATATAGTTACATCTAATAATAAAGTTCAAAATTACGAGAAATTGAATTACCAAATTTCGGTAATCAAAGATCAGTTTCCAACGATTAATGTGAACAATGCGCCAGACAGTTTGAAGGTTTCTAAAAGCTATGTTTTGGGGCAAATTTCAGATGATTATGGTTTGTCTAAACTTCAAGTTATTTACTATGAAAAAGACAAACCACAAACCGCAAAACGTGGAACTATTGTTGTCAAAAAAGATATTTACGACCAATTTGTATTTGTATTTCCAAGTTATCTTCCTGTAGTTCAAGGTGTTTCTTATGAATATTATTTTGAGGTTTTTGATAACGATGCACTTCACAATTTCAAAAGTTCAAAATCATCTGTGTTTTATAACAGAGTTGCTACTGACGAAGAAAAGGAAGATCAAATTTTGCAAGAGCAAAACAACAATATTAACAGTTTAGAAAAGTCTTTAAAAAACCAAGACAAGCAAATTTCGGAAATTGAAAAGTTGCAAAAAAATGGAAAAGAGAAGGAAAGTTTAGAGTTCAAAGACCAGCAAAAAGTAAATGATTTCATCAAACGTCAAAAGCAACAAGACGAAATGATGAAGGAATTTGCTAAAAAGATGGAAGAGAATTTGGATAAATTTAAAACCGATAAAAAAGACGAATTCAAGGAAGAACTTGAAAAGCGTTTGGAAAAAGCGGATAAAGATTTAGAGAAAAACCAAAAATTATTGGACGAACTGAAAGAATTGAACGATAAAATTAAGAACGAAGAGTTGTTTGATAAATTAGAAAAATTCAAACAAACGAGTAAAGACCAAACTAAGAATTTGGAACAATTGGTTGAGTTAACCAAGAAATATTATGTTGAAAAAAAGGCAGAACAAATTGCGGATAAATTAGATAAATTGGCTGATAAGCAAGATAAATTAGCCGAAAACGAAAAGGACAATAACGCCGAAAAGCAAGACGAAATTAATAAGGAATTTGATAAAATCCAAGAAGATTTAAAAGAGTTGGAAAAAGAAAATAAGGAATTGAAAGCGCCAGTTGATCTTCCAAAAGACGATGAAAAAGAAAAAAGCATTGATGAGGATTTGAAAAAAGCATCAGACGAATTGCAAAAAGATAAAAAAGATAAAGCCAAACCAAAACAGAAAAGTGCCGCCAAAAAGATGAAGGAAATGGGCGGTCAAATGATGGAAAGTATGGAAGGCGGAGAAATGGAGCAACTCGAAGAAGACGTTAAAATGTTACGTCAAATTCTCGATAATTTATTGGCATTTTCTTTTTCTCAAGAAGATTTAATGAAACAGTTTAAAGGTTTGAAACGTGGTTCGCCGTCGTTTAACAAAGATTTAAAAATCCAACAAAATCTAAAACAACAATTCAAACACGTTGATGATAGTTTGTTTGCAATGTCTTTAAGAAACCCAAAAATTGCTGAAGATGTTACGAAAGAAATCGGAAATGTGCATTATAATATTGACAAGGCGTTGGATAGTTTCGTTGATTCGCAAATTCCAAAAGGACTTTCGCACCAACAATATACTATTTCAGCTGCGAATAAATTGGCAGATTTCCTAAGTGACGCTTTAAATAATATGCAATCCGAAATGCAAATGTCTGGTGCTGGAAAAGGTGGGAAACCTAAACCAGGCAAGGGGCAAGGTTCGGGAATGCAACTTCCAGACATCATCAAAAAGCAAGAAGGACTTGGCGAAAAGATGAAAGAAGGAATGAAAAAAGGTAAAAAGCCCGGAGACGGAAAGAAACCCGGCGATGGCAAAAAACCTGGCGAAGGTCAGAAACCCGGTGAAGGCGATAAAGGAAAACCTGGCAAAGATGGAAAATCTGGAAGTGGCGATTCGCAAGGAGGCGAAAATGGGGAAGATGGAGAAGGAAATGCTGGTGAAATAATGAAGATTTATCAAGAACAAAAACAACTTCGTGAAGCACTACAAAACGCTTTAAACAAAGAAGGAATTGGTGGAAATGGTCAAAATTCTTTAGAGCAAATGAAGCAAATCGAGAAGCAAATATTGAACAAAGGTTTCAATAACGAAACCCTTCAAAAGATGCTAAATTTACAATACGAATTGCTCAAATTAGAAAAAGCAACGCAACAACAAGGCGAAGAAAAGAAGCGTCAATCGCAAACAAATCTCAAAGATTTCAACAATCAAAGCAAGCCGCTGCCTTCCAATTTGCAAGAATATCTCAACAGCATCGAGATTTTAAACCGACAAACCCTACCTTTGCGTTCCAATTTCAACCAAAAGGTTCAAGAATATTTCAAAAACAATGATTAGTTTTAACTACGAAACAGATTTCGAATTAGTCCACGAAGCCGACTTTTCAAAATGGCTTTCCGCTGTAATTTTATCTGAAAATAAAAAAGAAGGCGAGATCAATTACGTGTTTTGCGACGACGAATATTTGCTCGAAATCAACCTGCAATACCTCGACCACGACACCCTAACCGACATCATTAGTTTTGATTATTCTGTAGGAAACGAACTACACGGAGACATCTTCGTTTCGGTCGAAAGAGTTCGTGAAAACGCCTCAGATTTCAACGTCACATTCCTCGAAGAAATCAAGCGCGTCCTCGTCCACGGCGTTTTGCACTATTGTGGATACAAGGACAAATCGGAATCTGACGAGCAAATAATGCGAAAAAAAGAAGACGAAAAAATGCAAATGTTTCACGTGGAACAATAATAATTAGGAGCGAATTTTCGGGTTTTTCTACAAATGTAATTCCCGCTTTCATTCCAAATCTCTCGGTAAAAACCTCGAGGATTTTCCCTTCAATCGGGGCTATTATTTTTTTGTATTTTTGCATTTGGAATTGACAGTTAAAAAAACAACAATGTTTCACGTGGAACATTTACAATTGAGAATAAACGAACATTAAATAAATATAATTTGTTTCAAGATATATACGATGTAATTGTAGTTGGCGCAGGCCACGCAGGTTCAGAAGCAGCAGCAGCAGCGGCTAACTTAGGATCAAAAACATTATTGGTCACAATGAGTTTGCAAAACATTGCTCAAATGTCGTGCAATCCCGCAATGGGAGGAATCGCCAAAGGACAAATCGTTCGGGAGATTGATGCGCTTGGAGGTTATTCGGGAATCGTTTCTGATAGAACCGCAATCCAATTCAAAATGCTGAATAAATCCAAAGGTCCCGCAATGTGGTCGCCAAGAGTTCAAAGCGACAGAATGCGTTTCGCTGAAGAATGGCGATTGATGTTGGAGCAAACCCCAAACCTCGATTTCTATCAAGAAATGGTCGGTGGTTTAATTATAGAAGACGGAAAAATCAAAGGTATTAAAACTTCTTTAGGTATTGAAATAAAAGCCAAATCTGTGGTTTTAACGAATGGAACTTTCTTAAATGGATTAATTCATATTGGAGAAAAACAATTCGGAGGGGGAAGAGCTGGCGAAAGTGCTGCTTATGGAATCACCGAAGATTTAGTAAAAGCAGGTTTTGAATCAGGAAGAATGAAAACAGGAACGCCGCCGCGAGTTGATGGAAGATCGTTGGATTATTCAAAAATGAATGAAGAAAAAGGCGATGCAAAACCAGATAAATTCTCTTATTCAGATATTACAAAACCGTTAGTTCATCAAAAATCGTGTTATATGACGTACACGTCTTTGGATGTTCACGATATTTTGAGAGAAGGTTTTGACCGTTCGCCAATGTTTAATGGTAGAATAAAAAGTATCGGACCAAGATATTGTCCGTCAATTGAAGATAAAATTAACCGTTTCGCTGACAAAGACAGACACCAGTTATTTGTTGAACCAGAAGGTTGGAATACAGTAGAAGTTTATGTAAATGGTTTTTCTACTTCATTACCAGAAGACATCCAATTTAAAGCTTTGCGCTCTGTTGTGGGATTTGAAAACGTTAAGTTTTTCCGTCCCGGATATGCAATTGAATACGATTATTTTCCGCCAACACAATTAAAACACACTTTGGAAACTAAGTTGGTTGAAGGATTATATTTTGCTGGACAAATAAACGGAACAACAGGATATGAAGAAGCGGCTTCACAAGGATTGATGGCAGGAATCAATGCGGCTTTGAAAGTTCAAGAAAAAGCGCCAATGATTTTAAAAAGAGACGAAGCCTATATTGGGGTTCTAATAGACGATTTAATTACAAAAGGAACAGAAGAGCCTTATAGAATGTTCACTTCGAGAGCAGAATTTAGAACGCTTTTACGCCAAGACAATGCCGATTTTAGATTGACGCCAATGTCTCACGAAATTGGATTGGCTTCAGAATTGCGTTTGCGAAGAATGGAACACAAGCTAAAAGAATCTGAAAAAATGGTTGCTTTCTTCAAAGAAACAAGCATCACCGCATCAGAAGCAAATCCTATTTTAGAAGCAAAAGAAACGGCTTTGGTCAACCAAAGCGATAAGATGTTTAAGATGTTTTCTCGTCCTCAAATTGATTTGAACGATATGATGCAATTACAAAAAGTAAAGGATTATATTGATGCCAATGAAGTTGATTTAGAGATATTGGAACAAGCAGAAATACAAGTTAAATATTCAGGATATATCGAAAAAGAAAGAAACAATGCCAACAAATTAACACGTTTGGAAGATGTAAAAATCCCTGAAGATTTTGATTATGATAAAATCAAATCGATGTCAATTGAAGCAAGACAGAAGCTTGGAAAAATCCGACCAGTTACTATTTCTCAAGCATCGAGAATAAGTGGAGTTTCCCCAAGTGATATTTCTGTATTGCTAATTTATATGGGACGATAATAAAGTGTTCAGTATTCAGTTTTAAGTAAACAGTTATCTAGTAATTGCACCAAACTGATCACTTAAAGCCAGCCACTGACCACTAAAAATTAAATTGTTCCACGTGAAACCATTATTAATTTTATATATAAATTTTTGGCAATGTTGCTAAACTGATTACTAAAAACTGACCACTGAAAACTAAAAATGGATATTTCAAATAAAAAACACTTCCTAACCGTAAAAGATTATTCTGTTTCCAAAGAAACATTTGATTTGTATTATGACGAAACTTTGGATATGTTAATTACATCGCCACAGCCAAGTCTTGATAATCTCGGAAAATATTATGAAAGCGTTGACTACATTTCTCATACGGATTCTAAACGTTCATTGTTTGAAAAAGCATATCATTTTGTAAAAAGTATTGCGCTTAAAAACAAACTTAATTTAATTAATAGTTGTAATCCAAATAAAGGAAAATTATTAGATATTGGAGCCGGAACAGGAGATTTTTTATTGACTTCAAAAGAAAATGGTTGGAACACAATTGGCATAGAACCAAGCGAAAAAGCCAAAGCAATTGCAGTTAAAAAAGGAGTAGCGTTTTCAGACACAACAGAAGAATTAGAAAGCCATACTTTTGATGTAATTACGATGTGGCACGTTTTAGAACACGTTCCAAATTTAGAAAATCAAATCAAGGAATTGAAAAGATTAGCAAAGCCAAATGGAACAATAATTATTGCAGTTCCAAATTTCAAATCCTATGATGCAAAATATTATGGAAAGTTTTGGGCGGCGTATGATGTGCCAATTCACTTTTGGCATTTTTCTAAAACAGCAATAAAATTGCTTTTTGAAAAAGAGGAAATCAAATTGGAAAAAGTGCTTCCAATGAAATTCGATTCTTTTTATGTGAGTTTGTTATCTGAAAAATATAAAAATGGAAAAATGAATTTCATAAAAGCATTTTGGATTGGATTGGTGTCAAATTGGAAAGCAAATCGAAGTTTAGAGTTTTCATCGCACATTTACGTCTTAAAAAACAATTAAAAAGCAGTTTAAAGCGATTTAAAAGAAGATTTTTAGTTGAAACATATATTTTACTGTCTTTTTTGAGAACGTTTTGTATTTCAAATCTAATAAAGCCACTTTTTATAGCTTTAAATTATAACAAAGATTAAAACCATTGTAAAACCTTATAGTTATAAAATTAGCTAAGTTTGAAACTTTTTAAATTTATTAATCAAAAATTTATACTTTTACCAACAATTAAAAAAACAATTAAAAATTAGAATGAAAAAATCATTAGTACTTATCGCAATCGCATTTTCAATTATCTCTTGTAATAAAACTGCAGAAGTTGCTTCTTCAAAAACCGCTTACGTTGACACGTCAAAATTAATGAGTGAATATACCGAAGCAAAAGATATTGAAGCAAAATACAAAGCCAAATCGGAAGAAATGGGAAAAGAGTTGGAAGCAGAAGTGGCACGTTTTAAAACAGAAGCTGCAAGTTTTCAAAAAAATGCACAAATAAATGGTCAGGCTTGGGCGCAACAAAAAGGTGCTGAATTGCAAAAAAGAGAGCAACAACTTCAATATGCGCAACAATCTATTGCGCAACAATTGCAACAAGAAAGTGGAGTAGAAATTGATTCGGTTGTTAGTAACGTTAAGAAATTCATCAAAACTTACGGAAAAGAAAAAGGATACGCTTATATATACGGAACAGGCGAAGCGGCGACAATTTTGTATGCGGAAGATAAATACGACATTACAAAAGACATCATCAAACTCTTGAATGATAAATATAAATCGGGTTCAAAACCAGCAACTGACATAAAAGCGGATGCAAAAAAAGAAATTGAAGCCTTAGAGAAAAAGAAATAATTCTTAGAAATATCTTTAAAAATGTCTTCCAAGTGAAGGCATTTTTTGTTTCAAAAAAAACGAAATTATAGTAATCGGATTCAAAAAAATGTAGTACTTTCAACACCAAAATTTATGCCGATGCAAACCATCTCAGAAGCCGCAGAATACACTTTACGATTTATCAATCAAACGCATCGCTCGGTGTTTTTGACAGGAAAAGCAGGAACGGGAAAAACCACCCTTTTGCGAGAAATTATCCAAACGACTCATAAAAACACAGTTGTTGTTGCGCCAACAGGAATTGCTGCGTTAAACGCAGGCGGAGTCACGATTCATTCTATGTTTCAGTTGCCATTTGGAGGTTTTATTCCTGATAATTCGGCGCCACATTTTTCCGATACTGTGAAATTTGAAACCAAAAGCACTTTGGTTAGACACTTCAGAATGAGTGGTTTAAAGAAATCGGTAATCAAAAATATGGAGTTGTTGATTATTGACGAAGTGAGTATGTTGCGCGCTGATTTATTAGATGCGATCGACTTTATGATGCAATCGGTGCGAAGAAAAAAAGTTCCTTTTGGCGGCGTTCAAGTGCTTTTTATTGGCGATTTATTACAATTACCGCCCGTTATTAGAGATGAAGAATGGAGTACTTTAAAGAAATATTACAATGGAAAATTCTTTTTTCATTCACACGTTATTCAACAGAATCCACCCTTATATATTGAATTATCAAAAATTTTCCGTCAAACGGATGATGCCTTTATTTCGATTTTAAATAACTTAAGAAACAATCAAATTTCGCAAGAAGACATTAAAAATTTGAATGAATATGTGCAACCCAATTTTGACTTGAAAGCCAATAAAGGTTACATTACATTAACCACGCATAATGCCAAAGCCGATGCTATGAATGCTCAGGCGTTGCAAGATTTGGAAGGAAAATTAGAAATTTTCAAACCTGATGTTGTGGATGATTTTCCAGAAAAAATATATCCAATTGAGCAAAACTTACAACTAAAAATTGGTGCGCAAGTGATGTTTGTGAAAAACGATCTTTCATTAGAAAAACGGTATTTTAATGGCAAAATGGGATTCATAAAATCGCTTTCAAAAGAGGAGATTTTGGTTCATTTTCCTGAAGAAAATAAAACCATAGAAGTTGAAAAATACGAATGGCAGAATATTCGGTACAAAGTCAACGAAATGACCAAGGAAATTGACGAAGAAGTTTTAGGAACATTTGTTCATTATCCTATAAAACTGGCTTGGGCAATTACCGTTCATAAAAGCCAAGGATTAACTTTTGACAAAGCTGCGCTCGATGTTTCACAGGTTTTTCTTCCCGGACAGGCGTATGTGGCATTATCACGATTGCGCTCTTTAAAAGGCTTGATTTTGCTTTCCCCGTTGCGAATGAATGGCATTTCGAACGATCAAGATGTGATGGATTATTCTTTAAACAAAGCAACCGATGAAGTATTGGCGGTTTCATTGGAGCAGGAAACCAGAAATTTCATTCGAAATTATCTAAAAGGCACATTCGATTGGTACGATTTGGCACAGGAATGGCGGAACCATCAGTTTAGTTATAACGAAAAATCGGATATTTCTGAAAAGTCGAAACACGCTATTTGGGCCAAAAAACAAGCGGAATCCATCGGAGAATTATTGGAGCCATCCCGCAAATTTTTATCACAATTGGATAAATTATTTGCGAGTGAAACCTTTGATATAAATCACATTTCTGATAGAATTCACGCCGCTTTCAATTATTTTTTTATTCCAATGGACAATGCGGTTTATGATATTTTATGGAAATTAGAAGAAGTAAAAAGAGTTAAAAAAGTAAAAGCCTATTACGAAGAATTATTGGTTTTGGAAGAATTACAAATCAAAGCGGTTTTGCACTTAATGAAAGCCAAATTGTTAGTAAACGCGGTAGTTTCTGGCGCAACAATTTCCAAAGAAAACTTGACTTCTGAAGAAATTAGATACTACAGAATTAACAAGGTTAATTCAATTCAAGCGAAATTTAAGGAACTTAATATTACACTTGTTGAAGATGATTTTGATGTGGATCGTTATGCCAATAAAAAAACATCTAAATCTAAAGAACCAAAGAAATCAACAGTTCAGGAAACCTACGAATTGTGGCAACAAAAAAACTCTATAAAAGAAATTGCGGAAATTAGAAAATTCACCGAGGAAACCATTTTGGGGCATTTGACGAAATTAATTGTTGCAAAAACAATTAGCATTAGTGACATTTTGCCAGCAGACAAAATCCTAGAATTATCTGAAGCTTTCAAGGGTTACAGTGAAGAATCTGTTTCGCCATTAAAAGAAAAATATGGCGAAAAATTTAGTTGGAACGAACTAAGAATGTTTAAGGCGAGTTTGAATTAGGCACTCTTTTTTATCAGGAAAATGTTACAAAAATGGTTCTGTTAGTTTATTATTGAACGAAAATAGCACCAAACCTACCTTTGATTTAATCTTAAATCTTTCAAATAAATTGGCACGATAACTTTCCAACGATTTTACAGATAACCCCATTTGATCCGACATTTGTTCATAAGTATATTCTTCTTCGGCACATACTAATGTCAGAAATTCGAGTTCTCGTGAAGTCAAATCGATATTATTGCTTTTATTATCAGTGGGAAATGCCTCGTGATTTTTGACTCTTTTTAGAATCTCGGAAATATTGTTGTAGCCAACAGTTACTATTTTTTCGATGGCGAATTTTAAATCTTGTGCGGTACAATTTTTATTCAAAAAACCGCGAGCTCCAAAATTATAGGCTAAATTGATAATGTCTTCATCAAAATGTTGCGTCAGAAGCAATACTTTAAATTCCTCGTCTTTGGTTTCTAATATTTTCAAAACCTCTATGCCGTTTATGTTTTGCATAGAATAATCCAATATATACAAATCGGGTTTTTGTTCAAGCGGAATTGCTTCCAAAAAAGCTTCGCCACTTTCAAACTGATAAATGACTTTAATGTCACCCAATTTTTGAATTAGTTCCACAAGACCTTCTCTTACAATTTTGTGGTCATCAATAATACAAATGTTTATTTGGCTCATAATTTTTTATAAATGTATGTTATTTTAATTGTCTTTGATTTTTTTGATGTCTGTTTTTCTAAAAATCATTAAACTTTTCAATTTCGTTTAGCGTAATTTTAGTTCCAATATTTAAAGGCGATTCGATTTTAAAATCAAAATCAATTATTTTAGCTCGTTCAAAACAATTTTTTAAACCAATGGAAGGTCTAATCGAATTTGTTATATTTTGGTCAAAACCAATCCCGTTATCTTCTATTTCAAGTCTAAAAAAAGGCGATGTTATAATATTTATCCCAACTTTAGACGCTTTGGCGTGCTTTAAAATATTATTAATCGCTTCTTGAAAAATCCTAAAAATTATTATTTGTTCATTTATATTGAATTTTCGTTTCCTTTTGTCATCTATTGATAAATCAAATGCAATTGATTTGTTTTCATTAATTCTTGTAACTTCAACAGAAATCGCTTTGATTAATCCTTTTTCCGACAAATAATTATGATTTAAGGTGTGACTTAATTGTCGTAAATTCTCTGATAATTTTTGTAATGAAAACGAAATTGGCGAAAGCTGATTGTCAAAACTTGGGAAATCTAATTTTAAATTCTCAATTTGAAAATTAACCACAGTTAGTTGTTGTCCAACATTATCGTGTAGCTCTTGAGATATATTTTCAAAAACCTGTTCTTGCGTTTCAACAATTGCAGCGTTTAATTGTTTTTGATGCGCTAATTTATTTCGTAATAATTTATCATAAATAAGTTTCTTTTCGATAATCAACCTATAATTATTTTTTACAGTGTTTCTATAAAAAAAGGCTATAAATCCGCCTAAAAACAAAGTTTCGCTGAAAGTAATTGTATAAAATAGAATTGGATTAGAAATAGTATATAGATTTATAAAACCTAAATAATTAAGAAAGTAGCTTGCAGGATTAAAACAAAGAAATAGCAGAGACAGTGCTGCTCCAGACCAACTATAGTTAAACTTTTTGAAACAGATGAAAATAAATAACCCATTTAGGAAAAAGGTTAGGAGAATTAAATAATAATTAATGTTCCAAAATAAAGTATATACATAACTATTGAAACCCATATTTTCCATGAATAGAAAATAGATTAGGCTGAACAAAACACCAAAACCAATAGTAAATCCTATATAATATGTTATTAGCACTTGTTTAAAGAGTATGTTCATTTTCATCAGTTTTACTAACAAAACTGTTGTTAAAAAATGAAGTGAAACTCCTATTAAAGTTAGAGGCAATGAATTAAATCGATAAACTATTTTGAAGATTGAATTAGGAAATACAGCAATGAATAACTCTTCTTGAAGTAGAATTTGAATGACTATAAAAAGATAAATTGCATAAGAAAAAAATATTTTTTTCATTACTATAAAGCCAGTAAAAAGGCTTATTAATAATATAATTAGAAACCCTCCAACAATAATTCCAATCTTCCAATAGAAATTAGCTTCCCATTGTAAACTATCAATTCCAGTAGTTATATCAAAATAAATAGAACTTGAATGGCGCTTATTTTTTATTTGCAAAAGCATTTCTTTACTCGAATTTGCATTAAAATCAAGGGTTGTTGCTAAAAACCGCGTTTTGATCGTTCGAGAATTCATTGGACTTGAATAATCTAACGTATCTACAACAAACCATTTTTCGAGCTGTTTTTCATAAACATAAATCGTATCGGATTGTGTATAAATGCCCAACCAATATTTTTTTTCTTTTTGGGATATATTTTTCACCAAAAGATGCACCCATAAATCTTTGGATGAATTACTTGGATATAAAGGATTTGTAGTTTTCCAAGGTTTAAAATGGTCATTTTTCAGGGCATTGGCTGCATTAACTAAAGAACTGGTTTCCGAGGAATCCTTCCAACATTCTAAATAATCAAAAAGCGATTTCGAATTGGCACCCTCTAAATAAAAGACGTTACTTTTTCTGTCACGCTGAGAAAATGCGGACATAAAAGCAAACAGCAATAAAATTATCGGAAAGAACCGAGCAAACTTTTTATAAAGCATTGTTAAGTCTATTTATTTGAATAATTTTTCTATTTCGGAAATCAAGTAATTGTAATGCCTCATTATTAAAATAGTACATCTTTAATTTGAAAATGATAAACGTTAAAAGTAAAGTATTGTTTTGAATAAGTAGGGTTCTATATCATAAACTATTAAAGGAAAAATCCTTTAAGAAAATAGGGTTTCCCCTATTGCCTTCATTATTGGTTTTAATTTCATTTGTAAGTGATTTCGTTATGTTTTAATGGACTTTAAAGGGACTTTAAATATTAGTTTTTACTATGATAATTATATAAATATAAAGTGGAGACCAGAACCCACTATAAAAAACGGGGCGTGTCCGAAAAGCCAAATGAGTAGGAAAATTAAAATCAAATAAAATGAAATTATTAGTATTTGTATCTGGAGTATTGTCGGGTTCTTTAATAACCCTTAGTTTTTTATTCAAAATAATGCATTGGCCAGGAGCCACTGAATTAGTGGTTCTAGCACTTAGCATTTGTTCAATAATTTTTATTCCAAGTGTTGCAAAATATCTTTATGACCAAAAGAAGTAATCCTTGTGAAGAATGTTTGTCGTCTGACTGTCTTTTTATTGCAGTCGGATTGACAAATATGTCCATAACAACCTTAACAGCTTGTCTCCCTGAATTGCAAGAAACAAAGCAATATTCAGAGGTAAGATAAGTAAAAATAATAATTTCTAAAATCCTCACATGTCTTCTCCCCTGCGAAATAGAGGTTCGGGGGGAGGAAAAAAGGAGTAAGCCGAAAATCCTAAACAGTGTAAGCGAAACAAAAATATATATTATGAAAAAATTATTACTATTGCATCTATGTTTATTATTTAGCATAATGCTTTCAGCTCAAACCGCTGGCGATGTAGATTCTACATTTGCAATTGGCGATGCTTTTAATAAAAACGGAACTATAAATGTTACAGCAATACAATCTGACGGAAAAATTATTGTTGCGGGCGATTTTTATACTTTTGAAGGAGCATCGACCAACAGAATTGTTCGTTTAAATGCAGATGGAACAAGAGATAACTCTTTCAACGCCGGAACAGGGTTTAACGGTTCAACTTTTGCATTAGCGATACAACCCGATGGTAAAATTTTGGTAGGGGGGAATTTCACTACATTTAACAACATTTCATCTAATTATATTGCTCGATTAAATACCGACGGTACATTAGACACTACGTTTGTAGTGGGAACTGGATTTGATATAGGCATAAGAGCTTTAGCCATACAAACCGATGGAAAGATTTTAGTTGGTGGTGCTTTTACTACCTACAACGGAAGCGCTTCAAAATACATAACACGTTTAAATACAAATGGTAGTGTTGACGCAAGTTTTAATACTGGCACCAGTTGTAATAATACTGTATATACAATAATACTACAGCCAGACGGAAAGAGTATAATTGGCGGTGCTTTTACAACCTTTAACGGTGTTACAGTAAATAGATTGGTTCGTTTGACAACTACGGGTGCTTTAGATTTTTCGGGCTTAGGTTTTAATAGTACAGTAACTAATATGGTGCTGCAGCCTGATGGAAAATTAATTGTAGTTGGGTCCTTTATAACTGTTGCAGGAATTGCTGAAAATCGAATTGTAAGGCTAAATACCGATGCTACAATTGATACTTCGTTTGTAACCGGAACTGGTTTTGACCGCTCAGCAAACGCCTTAGCTTTACAACCTGATGGAAAATTATTAGTTGGTGGCTCGTTTACATTTTATAATAGTAGTTCCGCTAATAGAATTATTCGTTTGAATGCTAATGGCACCATCGATTCTTCATTTTCAACGGGAACTGGATTAAACAATTATGCAAATAATATGGTCATTCAACCAGATGGTAAAATGATTGTTGCAGGCAATTTTAATTATTATGATGGCATAAATAGCCCAAGTCTTATCCGATTAAATACTAACGGAGCTAAAGATGCTTCTTTCAATATTGGTTCATTTATTAGTGGTAGCGTGGTCTATTGCTTGGAAAAACAAACTGATGGTAAAATTTTGGCAGGAGGTGAATTTACTTCTTACTTTGGTGCGCCTTCTACGCGTTTAATACGTTTAAATACCGATGGAACAAAAGACACTAGTTTTAATGTTGGAACAGGTTTTAACACCGCAATATTTGCAGTTGCTGTCCAAACCGATGGGAAAATTTTGGCAGGAGGTCAAAACTTCATAACCTACAATGGTAGTTTTCCCAATAACAGCCTAGTTCGATTAAATACAGATGGAAGTTTGGATACTTCTTTTAATATGGACGCAAATGTTATTAACAATGTGTTTTCAATAAAAATTCAAGCCGATGGGAAAATAGTTGTCGGTGGTACCTTATATCTCAACGGAATTTTTTCGAATGCTATTATTCGATTAAACACAAATGGTACTTTAGACACTTCATTTGTAACAGGTGTTGGTTTTGATTCTAATGTTTGGTCTATGGCATTACAAACCGATGGAAAAATTATAGTTTGTGGTCCTTTTGCAACTTTTAACGGTACTGTTACAGCTGGAATCGCTCGATTAAACAGTAACGGTTCTTTGGATACAACATTCAATACTGGAACTGGATTCAATCAAGGCGTTGCCTCAATTATTATTCAATCCGATAATAAAATTGTGGTTGGAGGCTATTTTACTACTTACAATTCAACGAGTGCTCTCGGGATTATTCGCTTAAATAGTGATGGTGCAAACGATACTTCATTTACAGCCGGTACTGGTTTTGACAATGGAGTTGATGTTTTGGCCCTTCAAGAGGATGGTAAAATAATTGCAGGAGGAAGTTTCTCTAGTTATAATGCTACAACGGCAAATCAAATAATAAGATTAGATCAAAATGGTGTTTTAGATACCGCTTTCGCCACTGGAACGGGTTGTAATAATAGTGGTTATGTTGCAGCAATTACGATTCAAAATGATAAAAAAATTGTTCTGGGAGGTGTTTTTTGGAACTATAATTCGCATTTTGCAAATAGAATAGTTCGACTTTCTGGTGATTCATTCCTTGCAACCGAAAATTTCAATACAACCGCATTTTCTGTTTATCCAAATCCAGCTAAATCAATCTTGAATCTCCAACTTCCAAACCAATCAAAAGTAGATAGTATCATCATTACCGATTTAACCGGCAAAATTATTTTGGAACAAACAACCTCAACAGCTTCTTTAAACACCGAAAATTTAGCAAAAGGAATGTATTTCCTACAAGCTTTTTCAGGAAATGAAAAGTTTACAAGTAAGTTTATAAAAGAGTAAATTCAAGCCAACCCACAGTGATGAAAACGATGACCGAGTTAAAGAAACAATAAATTTAGGCAAGACCTGTGAAGCCGTTAGAACAGGAAAAAAGTAAATTATTATGAAAAATTATTTTACAAAAACCAAGGCCCAAGTGTGGTTTTCGGTATGGAAAACAGTCAGTCTGTTTGTTTTATTGAGTTTTATGGGGATGCAAAGTGCCAACGCACAATACACCGCTATTCCAGATGCCAACTTCGAGCAAGCCTTGTTTGACCTTGGAATTGACACTGTTAACGGTGATCATCAGGTTTTAACTTCTAATGTGAGCGGAGTAACTACTTTAGTTGTCAGTTTTAAAAACATAACTGTCTTAACTGGTATTCAAAGCTTTATATCTTTAACCAGTTTGGATTGTTCAAATAATTTCTCATTAAATAGTTTAAATGTATCTGCTAATACAGCTCTAACTTATTTGTATTGTAATGGCAATTCTTTAACAAGTCTAAATTTAAGTGCCAATACAGCTCTAACCTATTTGTATTGTTATGGCAATTCTTTAACAAGTCTAAATTTAAGTACTAATACATCTTTAATCAGTTTGGATTGTGGAAATAATTCTTTAACGAGTTTAAATGTGAGTGGTTTGAGTAATTTAGCTTATTTATTTTGCAATCAAAATACGATAAGTAGTCTAAATATTAGTGGTTGTTCTGCTTTAACAAGTTTAAATTGTCAATGGAATTCAATTAGTAATTTGGATGTAAGTGGTCATGCTGCTTTAACCAGTTTGAATTGCTATTCTAATGCTATGGTCAATTTAAATGCAAGTGCATGTGTTAATTTAGCCAGCATAAGTTGTTCATACAATTCCTTAAATAGTATAAATTTATTGAACTGTACTGCTTTGAATTATTTGGATTGTAATACCAATTTATTAGCAAATTTGGATGTAAGTACTAATTTAGTCCTAGACCATTTGGATTGTAGTTCCAATCATTTGACAAGCTTAAATTTATATAACAATTCTTCATTAACTTATTTAGCTTGTGCGGTCAATTCATTAAGTAATCTTAATGTAAATCATAATTTATTATTAACTGAGTTGTATTGTGGGGCTAATTTATTAAGCAGTTTGGATGTTAACTCAAACGTCGTATTATCAAAATTAAATTGTCAATCGAATTCTTTGACTTACCTAACTGTTAGTTCTAATTTAGCATTAACCACTTTAAATTGTGATTTCAATTTTTTAAGCAATTTAAATGTAAGTGCAAATACAGCTTTAACCAATTTGACTTGTTCGGAAAATAAATTACTAGGTTTAAACTTAAGTTCTAATTCTGTTTTATCTGAGCTACAATGTGATTTTAATGCTCCATTTTTAACTTGTATTACTGTAGCAAATGTTGTTGCTGCAAATGCTAACAGCAGCTGGATTAAAGATGCTACTGCAAGTTATTCTACTAATTGCGGTGGTGGTGTGGCAACTTCAAAAATTCAATCTGCACAAGCAAATTCAACTTTATCTTCTATAAACCTTCCTGTTTTTGCAGATTGGGTACAAGGAGTTACGGATTATCGATTTAAAGTTGTTCATGGAACAACCACTCCAACCACTGAAATCATTGAAAGAGGAATCAACAGGTATTTTTATTTAACGTCTTTAGCTTCGGGTGCTGTATATAATAGAATTTATACCGTTAGTGTTTCTACTAAATACAATGGCGTTTGGGGAATCTATGGAACTGAATGTACCATAACATCACCAGCAGCTCCATTAACTAAAGTTCAAACCTCACAATGTAATTCAGTGATGGCTACTGTGAATAGTCCTATTTTTGCAAATTGGGTGCAATTTGCTACAGACTATCGCTTTAAAGTTGTTTACAATGGAACAATCCCAACCACAGAAATCATTGAAAGAGGAATCAACAGGTATTTTTATTTAACGTCTTTAGCTTCTGGTGCTGTATATAATAGAAGTTATACTGTTAGTGTAGCAACTAAATGTAATGGTACATGGGGAAGTTACGGTGATCCATGTACTGTAACATCACCTATGGTTCCAGCAACGAAAGTTCAAACTTCTCAATGCGGAATACCATTAGCAACAATAAATAGTCCAATATTTGCAGATTGGGTACCCTATGTTACAAACTATAGTTTTAAAGTTGTCTACACTGGAACAACCACAACTACCGAATACTTTGATAGAGGAATAAACAGGTATTTTTATTTAACGTATTTAGCTTCTGGTGCTGTATATAATAGAAGTTATACGGTTAGTGTAGCTACTAAATCCAATGGTGTATGGGGAGAATATGGAACGGTATGTACCGTGACCACTCCGTCTAATATGACACGACTACTTCAACAATCAAAAGCAATAGAAGCGAATGAAGTTTCTGTTAAAGTATATCCAAATCCATTTGCAACTAACTTTAAACTGGATTTCAGTTCTTCAAGTGAAAGCAATGTTGAGGTTGTTATTTACGATATGATTGGAAGACAATTAGAAAAACTTCAAGTGATTAGTTCAGAAATGAACAACTTGGAAATTGGCAACAATTACCCATCAGGAGTTTACAATGTTATTGTACGACAAGGAGAAGAAGTAAGAACACTTCGAGTGATTAAGAGATAATCATTTTAGAAATAGTTTTTTAAACCTGTCCAAGAAATTGGACAGGTTTTTTTAAGATTTCAATCTTATATCCTGAAATAACGATAAAAATAAATTGATTAAACCCTCCGTAAACTAATTGATAAAAGTCATGGGATTAACTTTGATACATTACGCAGATATAGAAAAAATAAACGACACAAAACCAACAAATTGTTGCCCTTTTTATAATTTCATAAATTAGGATAATTTATAAAGCAGCAACATATTTCCCTCTATGGATACCGCAATCGATAAGCAATATAAGATTCTTAATTATTTAAATCAAAATTTAATAAATTTTGATTTGGAAACCATCTATGACCAATTATTTGAGTACAGTCGGTCAAATGGGAAATCACATGTTAATGGGGTTTTACGAACAGCACTACAGAGATCTTTCCAAAGAATAAACAACGAATTTGAACCCGAGGTATTATTGGCATTAAATTTCCCTATTTTTTTAGAAAACATAACGCCAAATGCAAAAACATTAATGATTATTGCTAAAGATTCAATTCCTCACATTGATGATATTTACATTACTAATTATAAAAAAAATAGTTTAAAAAATGAAATAGGTTTTATTACGCCTTTTGGCATTATTGACGATTGGATTAGACCGACATTTCTAGAAAGAGAAAACATTGGATTTTTCAATTTCTTAAACTCAGAATATAACCTATACATTACAGACATCATTAAAATAGGATTTAAATTGCCAAAAAGAGAAAATTGGACAAATAGTAATTATATTGCAACTGATTGTAATTTTGATATTACAGAAATAAACAAAGATTTTTGTAAAATCGTTTCAAAAGAGATTGAAATTATTAAACCTGATGCAATAATCACAATTGGGAATGAAGCAAGAAATACGTTGTTAAAAATAAATGAAAAAAATTTTAAGAAAAATCAAAAAGTTTTATATTGGAAGGATTCATTACAAATGTATCAATGGAACTCAAATATTCCTATCGTCGCTTCACCTCATATCTCCAGTTCTGGAGAAGATGAAAAGTTTAAAATTTTAAACAACCCAAAAAACAAAGATTTATTTGCCGTTTACAATAATGAAAAATTAGCTAAAATAATATTAAATGAAGTGTCAGAAATCCTTTTTTAGTTGCAGTTAAAAGGAACATTGTTTTGTGCTAAATCAAAAATGCTAAATTATAACTTTGCATTTTCGTCCAGCTGATTAACGAAATTCCACTTCTGTATTTTCCACTTTCATAACTCATTCTATTTATTATCCAAAAACGCTCTATTTTTTCGCATTTATAAAGAACCCTGATGTTATCTCTTTCTTCTTTAAAACGATGTTTACTATACGCTACACTTCCAAAATCTGTCTTAAAATCGAATAAATCAATCGCTTTTATTAAAAAAAATGCTTTTTCCATTTACCAAAACTTACGCCACAAACCATTTATGCGCATTTCGCAAAGCCAATAGAAGCAGTGCAAGTGCAACTTTAGGATGTTTTACCAGAAGATAAAATCGATGAATTAACCAAAATTTTCAAAGGCTTCAAAGGAGAATCTTTGAGCGAGTTAATGGAGAAAAACGGAGATAAATTCACGTGGAACGAAATGAGAATGTTCAAAGCGAGTATCGGGAAGTGAGTCTAATTCATCCAATAAACCACCATAACCGCAGGAATAAAATAGATTACAATAGTTCTTGCGCCGTCATAATCCTTCGCCAATCGCTGCCCAAAAAGCAACATCAGTAAAGTAACGCAAGAAAAAATTCCGCCATAAAAAGCAAAAGTTCGCCCTTCATTTATAAATAATTCAATAGCACCAACAACACATAAAACGCCAGAAATTAATTCCAAAACCAAAACGTGAAATAAGGCAAGAGGAACCGTATTTTTCAAAACCGTTTTAGAAAAATGTCCCGTCAACCAAGCTATATTGTCTTTCCAGTGAAATAATTTGTCATATCCGGATTG
>CANFVB010000028.1 GCA_947450355.1 Bacteroidota bacterium | reverse complement strand
CCTTTAGAATCTGGTTTGATTATTTGGTTGGCACCCAATAAATAATCTTTGTACGATATTTTAAAATCGGTAGTATCAAAATTACTATTTATAGAAAAATTGTTGTTGGTAACAGGCGAAAGCAGCAATGATTTTTCAAAAACACGACGCTTCATTTGCCCTTGATAATCGCCATCTACAAAAACCGTAAGAAACATTTTATCTGAATAAAACTGATTTTCGGCAGCGCCTTCGCGAATTGGCATCATTCCTTCATAACTAATATATCGAGTTATAAATGCCCCAGATATAGTAAAAATAAAAGAAACGTGAAGTAATAAAGTCGCCCATTTTTCTTTTCTTAAAAGTTGGTATCGTTTAATATTTCCTGCAAAATTGATTAGAAATACACCCATAATTGCTTCAAACCACCACGCATTGTAAACCCAAATTCGAGCGGTATCGGTGTTATATTTGCTTTCGATAAAAGTGCCACAAATCATTGCTATTGCAAATGATAAAAATAAAAAGGCCATTAATCGTGTTGAAAACAAAAAAGAGAATATTTTTTTATCCATTATAGACGTGTTTTTAAAAGTGATACAAAAGTAATTCAAATTTGTCGAATTAATAGTTTAGAGACCTGAATTAAGTGTTTTTTAAGTGATGTTTATAAAATATCTTAAAATCTAAATAGTTGAAAAAAAATCAATAATTTAGCCGAATGATAAAAGTGAGTATTATTGGTTCTGGAAATGTAGCGCAACATTTGATTGTAGCCCTGCAAAATTCCGTTATTAATGGTACCGAAATGGAATTGATTCAAGTTTTTGCAAGACAAAAAACTACATTATATCATTTATTAGATTTCAATAAAATTACTGACGATTGGAGTACTTTGGCGGAAGCCGATTTATGTATAATTGCCGTTTCAGACGATGCAATTGCAACTGTTTCGGAACAAATTCCTTATAAAAACAAATTAGTTGTTCATACTTCTGGTGCAATTTCATTGGAAATATTAGCATCAAATAATCGAAAAGGCGTTTTTTATCCATTACAAACTTTTACAAAAAACAAAGCTGTAGATTTCAAAATTATTCCAATTTGCATAGAAAGTCAAAATGCTTCCGATTATCAATTGTTACAAAAAGTAGCGCAATCCATTTCGGATTCTGTTTTTGCAATTAATTCAGAACAACGAAAAGCATTGCATTTGGCGGCTGTTTTTGTGAATAATTTTACCAATCATTTGTATAAAATTGGAAATGATATTTGCATAGAAAACAATGTGCCTTTTGAAATATTAAAACCTTTAATTCAAGAAACTGCCGAAAAAATTATGCGGCTTTCGCCAAATGAAGCACAAACTGGACCTGCAATTCGTAATGATATTGAAACCATAAATGCTCATTTGTCCTTTTTATCAGATGAAAATCAAAAAAATATTTATAAAATATTAACCCAATCTATTCAAAATAATGGCAAGAAGTTATAAGGAAATAATGAACGATATTACCACATTTATATTCGATGTAGATGGCGTTCTTACTGATGGTTCGGTGCATATTACACCCACTGGCGAAATGCTGAGAACTATGAATATTCGGGATGGTTTTGCTATGAAAGCAGCCATCGAAAGCGGCTATAACGTGTGTATCATTTCTGGCGGAAGCAATGAAGGCGTTCGTACTCGATTGAGAAATCTTGGCATTACAGATATTTATATGGCGACTCCAAATAAAGTAGAAACCTTTGAAGAATATTGCGAATTATATACCATTTCACCCGAAAGCGTTTTATATATGGGCGATGATATTCCCGATTTTCACGTGATGCAATTGGTAGGATTACCAACGTGTCCGCAGGATTCAAGTCCCGAAATAAAAGCAATTTCAACTTACATTTCCCATAGAAATGGAGGAAAAGGAGCTGCTCGTGACGTAATTGAGCAAGTGATGAAAGTGCAAGGAAAATGGCATTTATATTACGACGGAAAACACGATTAATGACTATTATACAAAAACTAAAATGTTAAATTTACTTAAATTAATACGCTACCAAAACCTGTTGATGCTTGCTTTTATGCAATTAATTTTCAGATATGGATTTTTAAAACTTCAAAATGTGCCCTTGTCACTTGCCGATTGGCAATATGTTTTATTGGTATGTTCCACCGTTTGCATTGCGGCTGGAGGCTATATTATAAATGGTATTTTTGACCAAGAAACAGATTCTGAAAACCGACCTGATTCTGTAATTGTTGGAAAATATATTACAGAAAGCAAAGCCTATAATTTATATGTAGCCTTTACTTTTGCAGGAGTTGCCATTGGTTTCTATTTGTCAAATGTGATTGAAAGACCCAATTTCGCAATCGTATTTATCCTCATTGCGTCCACACTTTATTTATATGCCACAAGTTTAAAACAAAGTTTGCTGATTGGAAATATAATCATTGCTTTGCTGCTTTCTACAAGTGTTTTAATCATTGGACTTTTTGATTTATTGCCTGCAACTTATGACGGAAATCAAGCTATAATGGGTTTGCTTTTTGGGATTTTAATTGATTTTGCTGTTTTTACTTTTATCATCAATTTAATTCGGGAGATTGTAAAAGATATTGAAGATATTAATGGCGATTTAAGTCAAGGAATGAGTACTTTACCAATAGTTATTGGCGTTCAAAAGGCTACTAAAGTTGTTTTTGCTTTGAGTTTCATTCCCATAATTTGTGTGTTTTATTATTTAAAGGTATATATTTTTGATGGGAATTTAATGCTAAGTTCCATTTACGGATTGGTTTTTATTGCAAGTCCCCTACTCTATTTTACGGTTAAAATTTGGTCTGCAAAAGAACCAAACGACTTCCATCATTTGAGTACAATTTTGAAATGGATTATGTTTTTTGGTATTCTTTCAATTTTGGTAATTAGTTTAAATATGAAACATAATGCTTAAAGCAATTTTAAAAAATCATAAGATTATTTTGGCTTCGGGGTCACCAAGAAGACAGCAATTTTTCAAAGATTTAGACTTGGATTTCGAAATTCGGTTGAAAGATATTGAAGAAATTTATCCCGACACCTTAAAAGCGGAAGAAATTACCAATTTTTTAGCCGAATTAAAAGCCAATGCCTTTGAAGGAGAATTGAATAAAAATGAAATTTTAGTTACCAGCGACACGATTGTTTGGCACAAAAATAATGCTTTGGGAAAACCAAAAGATTATGAAGACGCCTTTCAAATTTTGAAATCTTTATCCGATAATACGCACGAAGTTATCACTTCCGTTTGTTTCAAAACAACAGAAAAAACAACGACTTTTCACGAAGTTACCAGAGTAACATTTAATGCTTTGAGCGATGAAAGCATCCATTATTATTTGGAAAATTACAAGCCATTTGATAAAGCTGGAGCTTATGGAATTCAGGAATGGATTGGTTTTATTGGTGTCTCAAAAATTGAAGGTTCGTATTCCAATGTGATGGGAATGCCAACCGATAAAGTGTATGACTATTTATTAAAATTGGTGTAAAATAATTTAAATGCTATGATTGAGTTCGTATTCAAAACACAATTTTACTGCCGAAAGCGATTTTACTGACTACTATTTTTTTGTTAAAAATTACTTCTTTCACTCTAAAATCTGACAAAAATTTCATAAATTTAAGATAATTAAATATTTAATTTTCTAAAGTAGTTTTATGAAAGATTCCATACAATTTCCATTCTATGCAAAGCTCGCATTTGTATTACTGAGCTTAATTTCCCTATTTACTATTTTATATTTAGGACAAGACATTATCGTACCAATATTAATGTCGCTGCTTTTTGCAATTTTATTGCGACCAATTGCTCATTTTCTAAAAGCAAAATGGAGGTTTCCGCACGTTTTAGCAGTAACGTGCACCGTTGTACTTTTTGTGTTAATGGTCATTGGGATTTTGTTTTTTATTTCTTGGCAAGTAAGCGACATTGCTAATGATTGGGGTGCAATTCAAACTAATTTATCCATTCATTTTGAAACTATTCAAAAATTTGTAAGTTCCAATTTCAATTTAAATAATGTTGAACAAAAAGTATTAATTGATAATGCATCAAAAAACGTAATGGAATCTGGCAAAAATATCATCGGAACTTCTTTAGTTTCCGTTTCAGATGTAATTTTAAATCTGACGTTAATCCCAATTTACATTTTTCTGTTTTTATTATATAGAACATTAATTATTACTTTTTTATCAAAATTATTCCAACCAGAATACCACGAGAAATTACAAGATATTCTATATCAAATTAAAGTTTCAGTACAAAGTTATATTGTGGGACTATTAATTGAAATGGTCATTGTTTCCTCGTTAACAACTGTTGGTTTTATGATTATTGGTGTAAAATATGCTGTTGTTTTGGGTTTAATTACTGGAATTCTAAACCTCATCCCATATATTGGGATTTTATTTGCGGGAATTTTGAGTATTATTGCCACACTAACGGCTTCACCTGATATAACCTTGATAATTGGTGTTTTAATTATTGTGATTGTTGTTCAACTCATTGACAATAACTTAATTGTTCCAATGATTGTCGGTTCTAAAGTACAAATTAATGCTTTTGTTTCCATTGTCGGGATAATAGTTGGTGGCGTAATTGCTGGATTTTCAGGGATGTTTTTGGCAATTCCCATAATTGCAATTCTAAAGGTGATTTTTGACAGAATAGAGTCATTAGAACCTTGGGGATATTTAATGAGTGACGATTTACCAAAGAACTATTCTTGGAAAAATAAATCAAATCCTGAAATTGAAAAACCTATTGCGATTATAGATTTTAAAAAACCTATCATTCAAAATAGCATTCTTGATTCTGATGAAATTGATTTAAATTAACTGTTTTTTATTATTTTTTTCAACACTCAAATTGAAATTAAAAAACCTAAAATCAGTTTACAAAAAAACGTTTATTCAGATTAATTACCGTTTATTTCCAAATACGCCCACTTATTACTTAATGTTTGGAGTATTAATCTAAAATTAAGATATTTATAAAATAATTAAATGTTTGTTGTTTATTATTAAATCATAAAAGAGTAGTAGTTTAAACGTTTTTTGGAAATTTTAGTAGATTTTAAATTCGTTATAAGAATTTATTCAATCAAAAATAAAAAAACTACTGCTCTTTTTATTATTCTTCTTCATTTAAAGAACCAATTACAACGGTATTTCAATACAATATTTCTTTCTATTTTTATTTTCCAATTTAGAATCTCGTAACCAAGGATTGTAAATCTTCAATATTTTGTAATTAATTCCTTGACTAATAGCCAAATCAGCCAAATTATTTACGGTACTATCAATTTCAATTTTTCGAGTTGGAAATAGTTCGTATAATTCTTGTTTTGGAATAGCAAATCCAAATTTCTCTGGGTTTTTCATAATTTCTTTCAATGCCAATATTCTGAAAACATAACGTGACGTTTCATCATTTAACAATAAATCATAATAATTACTGACTTTTTGAATTTCAATTTGCTTGTTAACACCTGTCATTCCTCCATTATAAGAAGCAGCTGCCAAAGTCCAAGAACCAAACTTTTCTTTTGCAGTCAATAAATATTTACAAGCAGCTTCGGTTGATTTCTCCAAATGATACCGTTCATCAACACAATCGTTCACTTCCATTCCCTTTTCTTTTGCCGTTTCAGGCATGAATTGCCAAACACCTTTTGCTCCAGAACCCGAAACTGCATTTAATAAAGCACTTTCAATTACTGCTAAATACTTAAAATCATCAGGAACACCATTTTTTTTCAAAATAGGTTCAATTATTGGAAAAGCACGATTCGCTCTTTTTAAAATTAATATCGTTGATGCGTGTAAATTGGCATTGACCAACAATTCCCTATCAAAACGCTCGTTTACATCAGCAATATTTAAAGGCGTGTTTTCTCCTGCAAAATCAACTGCCGTTGGAAAATAATAAGCCGTTCCTTCGTGTGTGATTTTGTTTTTATTTTCATTAGAAATAGCAAATATCGAAATGCCACTTACTATTATAATTGAGGTAATAATTCCTGCTTTTTTAATCCAATTCATCATATATATTTTAATAGTGTAAACCTACAAAAATCAAATCGATTCTACTTCTTGTCCTAAAATTATTTTAGGTAAATTAGCATTAAACCATTTGAATTTACTCAAAATCATTATGTGTGTGCCGCCTTTCACAACAATACATTTATCTATATTTTTTATCGGAAAAACTTCATCTGCATCACCGTGAATGTGAATCACGTTCTTTAAAACCTCAGTTCTATCCCATAAAATTATTTTTTCGATTGCCCAATCCAAATATTTTTTATCACGAACAGAAAGAAACTTTTTATACAATTCAAATCTCTGTTTAATCTTATCTCCAAAAGAAAATTTAGCTAAATTTTCGATATTCAAAACCAAACTTGTTGGTAAAAGTTTGTACGCTTTAGTAGTTTTGGCAACTTTAAAAGTTGTTGGAAATTCTAAATTACTTTTAACACTTGAAATAATAATTACCTTACTAACTTCCAAAAATTCAGCCATTTCTTGAACCAAAATTCCCCCAAATGAAACGCCAATTAATACTGGGTTTTTATGAATAATTTTTTTAGAAATCCTTTCCGCATATTCCAATAATGTTTCATTGTCTAAAGGCAATTCCCATTCCAATAAAATCATTTCAAAAACATCCACAGGAAGAGCAATTCTTTCAAAAATTGAAGAACTGGCGGCTAATCCTGGCATAAAATAAACTGGAATTCTACTCATTAAAAATGTTTTAACGCTCAAAAATTGAAACAAAAGAAATTTATCACGAAATTTGTATAAAATTAAATCATTAATTGGAAATAAAATCGGTTTCCTTTATAATTATGAATAAATTATGACAACTCAATTATACAAAGCTACAGAACGTGGAACTGCCAATTTCGGATGGTTAAACGCAAATTATTCCTTTTCTTTTGCCAATTATTTCAATCCACAGAGAATACAATTTGGAATGTTACGTGTTTTAAATGACGATACAATTGCACCAGGAATGGGTTTTGGAACGCATCCACACGAAAATATGGAAATTATTACCATTCCTCTTGAAGGCGCTTTGAAACATCAAGATAGTATGGGAAATGAAGGTACGATTAGCTTTGGCGAAGTTCAAGTTATGAGTGCTGGAACAGGAATTCAACATTCTGAAGTCAATGCGAGTCAAACAAATCAGCTAAAATTATTGCAGCTTTGGGTTTTTCCCGATACAGAAAATGTAACTCCAAGATACGAGCAAAAGTTTTTCGATCTTGAAAAAAATAAAAACTCATTTGTAAATATTGTTTCACCAAAAGATTCAAATGATGGAAATGCACTTTGGGTTCATCAAAAAACTTTTTTTAATTTAGGTGTTTTTGAAAGTGGTAAAACAAATTATAAAATCAACTTCGCCAATAATAGCGTATATTTGTTTTTAATTGACGGTGAAATTGTAGTTGATAATCAGACATTAACAGCAAAAGATGCCCTAGGAATATCCGATTTTAGCGAATTTGATATTGAAATTAAACAAAAAGCCAAGATTCTGATAATCGAAGTACCAACCAAATAAACTAACTAATTTTATGGAAGCTCAAGCAATTATGGAAATTAAAGACAATGCATTTTCAAGACAATTTGAAACCTTTTTAGACGGGGAGATGATAATATTAGAATATTCTTTTCAGGAAAAAAAGATATTTCTAACAAAAATTAAAACGCCAGATAACTTTGATAATGAAGTCTTTATAAACGATTTTCTAAAAAATATTATGGAAATCGCCTACGAAAGAAATCTAAAAGTTGTACCGATTTTACCAAAAATAGCAACTTTTTTTAGAAAAAATCCTACTTATAAAGATTTGTTACCTCCGGGAATTAAGCTGTAATTTTACTTTTCAAAAACTCCAATCGCACACTTCCATCTTCATCAATTTTGGTCAGATTAATTTCGTGCAACGTATTCACTAATTCTGGATTCCAAGGCGTTTTTACTTTTACATAATTTTCTGTAAAACCGTGAATATAGCCTCCTTTATTTTCACTTTCAAAAAGAACAATTCGGTTAGTTCCAAGTTGACTTTCATAAAAAGCACGTCGTTTTTTCACTGATAAACCACGCAACATTTTGCTTCTTTTGGCTCGAACATTGGCAGGAACAACTCCTTCCATATCAGCAGCTTCCGTATTATCACGTTCAGAATACGTAAAAACGTGCAAATAAGAAATGTCCATTTCATTCAAAAAATGATAGGTTTCAAGAAAATGTTCGTCTGTTTCTCCAGGAAAACCAACAATAACATCCACGCCAATACAAGCGTGCGGCATCACTTCCCGAATTTTATTCACGCGCTCCGTATAAATTTCACGCAAATAACGACGCTTCATTAATTTCAAAATATCATTACTTCCAGATTGCAACGGAATGTGAAAATGCGGCACAAAAGTCCTGCTTTTAGAAACAAATTCAATCGTTTCATTTTTCAATAAATTAGGCTCAATCGACGAAATTCGCAAGCGCTCAATTCCTTCAATTTTATCCAATTCCTGAACCAATTCTAAAAAAGTATGCTCGTGTTTTTTATTCCCAAATTCACCCTTTCCATAATCCCCAATATTCACACCGGTCAAAACAATTTCCTTGATGTTTTGCTCCGAAATTTCCTTTGCATTTTTCAATACGTTTTCTAACGCATCACTTCTAGAAATCCCACGTGCCAATGGGATTGTACAATACGTACATTTATAATCGCACCCATCTTGAACCTTCAAAAACGCACGAGTTCTATCTCCAATCGAGTAACTTCCAACGTAAAAATCAGCCTCAGAAATCTCACAAGAATGCACTTCGCCCATATCATTTTTGGACAAATCATTGATATAATCGGTAATTTTAAACTTTTCTGTAGCGCCCAAAACCAAGTCCACACCATCCACATTTGCCAATTCCTTAGGCTTCAATTGCGCATAACAACCCACCGCCGCAACAAACGCTTTATCATTCAATTTCATCGCTTTTCGCACCACCTGCTTGAATTGTTTGTCCGCATTTTCCGTCACAGAACACGTATTTATCACATAAATATCGGCAACTTCTTCAAAATCGACACGGTCAAAACCTTCCTCCGTGAAATTTCTCGCAATCGTAGAAGTCTCCGAAAAATTCAACTTGCAACCCAAGGTGTAAAAAGCAACTTTTTTTCTATCCGTCATATTTTTTTTATTTGGGCGAATCCCTGCGGGTCGGGCTTTCGGCTATATATTTTGTTCCGCTTTCGCTGCACAAAATGATACCGCCTCTATCCCTTTCGCGGAATTTGAGTTCCATTGAAATTTAGTTTTTAACAACAAAATTCAGGATGCAAATTTAAACATAAAAGCTACGAAATCATCAATTAATCTTAGAAAAAATAGTGAATTAGTAGCACTAAATAATTTTTGTAATTTAAAGCTATAACAATAAATCCATTTTTTTCCACCACCAAAATTCCAAAGGAAAATCAGGGTAATTCTGAATAAACTTATTGTATTTGCTCGTTTTTGCTTCTTGCTCATTGAACTTAATTTCAACTGCAAAACCTTTCAAATAGGAAGTTTCTATAACAAAATCAACTTCATTTCCATCAGCGGTGCGCCAATATTTAATTTGATTTTCTTCAAAACGCTCGGAAAGCAATCTAAATGAAAAATTTTCTAAAACTGCTCCTTTATCCGCTCTTTGTTCCAATGGCGAAAAATAATTAATCAAGACATTTCGCAATCCTAAATCATTAATATAAACTTTTGGCATCTTCGTAAGTTCCTTACGCAAATTGGCATAAAAAGGTTTTAGAAGCGTAATATGAAAACATTTTTGCAACACATATAAATAATTTTCAACCGTTGCATTTGAAATTCGCAACGTATTAGAAATTTCATTTACATTCAATAAATTTCCCGTTTGACTTGCCAAAAGCATCAACATTCTGTAAAACTTAGTTTCATCTGTAATCCCAGATTCTAAAACGTCCCGCTTAATATAGGAATCCCGAATTTCTCTAAGCAATTCAATTTTATCTTCAATATTTTCCTCTAAAACTACAGCGGGATAACCGCCATAATTTATAAATTCATCCATATATGCCCAAAGTAAATTCTCTTGAATGGATTTCGATTTTTTCTTACTCTTAAATTGTGAAATTTCATTTACCAAATCAGCTCTATTTTTAAAAAGCAAAAACTCTTCAAAATCAAGTGTTCCCATCTGAAATATTTTTTTTCTACCAACCAAAGAATCGTTAAATTGACGATCAATATAAAAAGCACTACTTCCAGTAGCTACAATTTTTAATTGTGTTGAATATTCATCAAAAAGCAATTTTAGAAAATTCGTTGCGTCATCAAGATATTGAATTTCATCAATAAAAACGATTATTTTCTTATCACTTTGTAAAGGACAAATTTTTAAAAGATTTTCTGGATTTTGATTTAATTCTTCTAAAATATCTTTTCTATCTAAATTCAAAAAAAACACAGCTTCTCCATTTTGCTTTAACTCTTCAAAAAGTTGTTTTAGCAAAGTAGATTTTCCAATTTGACGAGCCCCAATAAGGATTGTAAACTCCCTTTTAGAAATGTGATTGGAAATAATTGTATGTTTTTTTCTTCTTATCATACAACAAATGTAATCCTTTTATATATGAAAACCGATATTTTTAAAATTTTTATTGAAATTATCCGATATTTTACTATATACATATAGTAAAATATCCGATAATTTTCAATGTGTATATTGAAAATTATCGGATATTTTATGTTATTTAAATTAAAAAAGGCTTACTTTATTCTTTTCTCCACTTTTTAGATTCTTCAAAAACGTGTTCCAAAATGGCTTTGTCTTGTTCGGTAAATTCAACGTGTCTTCTGTCCATTACGATTTTTGCAACTTCAAAAGCTTTTTTGGTAAGATACGTTACAAATCCAGAAGCGCCGCCCCAAGAAAAACTCGGAACAAAATTACGAGGAAAACCACTTCCGAAGATATTTGCACTCACACCAACAACAGTTCCAGTATTGAACATCGTATTAATACCGCATTTACTATGATCGCCCATCATTAAACCACAAAACTGAAGTCCCGTTTTGGCGAAATTCTCCGTTTCATAACTCCATAACTTCACTTCTTCATAGTTGTTCTTCAAATTCGAATTATTAGAATCGGCACCAATATTACACCATTCTCCCAATACCGAATTTCCTAAAAAACCATCGTGCCCTTTATTAGAATAACCAAATAAAACAGAATTATTGACTTCGCCACCAATCCTGCAATGCGGACCAACAGTGGTTGCGCCATATACTTTAGTAGCCAGTTTTACTTGGGCTTCCTCGCACAATGCAAACGGACCGCGAATTACAGAACCTTCCATAATTTCAGAGTTTTTACCAATATATATAGGTCCTGTCGAAGCATTTAATGTAACAAATTCTAATTTTGCTCCTTCTTCAATAAAAATGTTTTCTGGGGAAATCGCATTGACGCTTTTTGGAATGGGCTGCGAGATTCTGTCTTCAGTTAAAAGCTGAAAATCTTGTCGAAGAGCCGCATCATTTTTCGCAAAAATATCCCAAGTATGTTCCACTGTCAAACAATCTCCATTGAAATTAATTATTTCATAAGTATCAAAATCTACTTCTTCTTGAGATTCTTGTGTATAAAAAGCAATTACTTCATCGCCTTTGAAAACCGCTTGATTTCGCTCTAAATTACTAATTAATTCAACCAAAATTAGATTGGGCAAATACGAGGCATTTATCATTACGTTTTCTTCCAATTCTACCATTGGAAACTTTTCCGATAAATATTCTTCAGTTAAAGTAGTTGTTGTAGAACCTAAATATTTCTCCCATTTTTCACGAATTGTCAAAATTCCAATGCGAATGTCTGCAACTGGGCGTGTAAATGTGAAAGGCAATAATGCATTTCTGGAAGGTCCGTCAAAAAGGATATAATTCATAAAATTGGTTATTTGTTGATTTGTTTATTTGTTTAATCGAAAATAGAATCCGAAAACTTTACCGATTTTTATACTGTTGACTCCAAAGTTACAAAGTTTAATAGAAAAAGGAAGAATTTGTCCATAAAAAAACCCCGCAATTTGCGAGGTTTTATATAATTTGAAAACAGATAACTATTATTTACCGTGTTTTGCGTATTTAGTTTTGAATTTATCAATACGTCCTGCAGTATCGATAAGTTTAGATTTACCTGTGTAAAAAGGGTGAGAAGTTCTTGAAATCTCCATTTTCACAACTGGATATTCAACACCTTCGTGTATGATAGTTTCTTTAGTATCTGCAGTAGATTTTGTAATAAAAACGTCTTCATTTGACATGTCTTTAAAAGCAACTAATCTGTAATTTTCTGGGTGTACACCTTTTTTCATCTTAAATCTTTTTTTATTTGTTTCAATTATAATTTGCTTTGAAGCTTTTCTTCTGACAGAAAAGGTATAAACGCACTATAACTTTTTGTTTTTAACTTTATTATTTTGAGTTTGCAAATTTACACTTATTTTTCAATAATCAAACCATAGTTGCGTTTTTTTTTATTTCAAGGAAAATGTAATTTTTATCTTAGGTAAATTGGGAATTGTTATATTTGTAAATTAATTTAAAACAATTGTGTTATGGAACAAAAAATGTCTCCTTCGAAATCAGCTTTACAGTATGGTGCGTTATTCGGAATTTTGATGGTATTAGAATTTGTAATCGTCTATGTTATGGATGTCGATCCAATTTCAAATCCAGCAGCCGGAATTGTCATTAACACATTGAATTACCTCGTATTTCCTGTAAGTATAATTACAATCAGCTGTATGAATTACAAGAAAAACTTGAATAATGGTTTTATTTCTTTTGGGGAATGTTTAAAAATTGGGGTTACAATTTGTTTGATAGCTGGATTAATTTATGGTGTTTTCAGTGCTGTTTTTAATATGATATTTCCTGAATTTATAGAAGATCTTATGAAAAAAACGAGACAAGTAATGCTAAAGCAAAATCCAAGTATGACTTCCGCTCAAGCTGAAATGGCAATTTCTATGACGAAAAAATTTATGAGTCCTGCAATTGTAATCCCTGCAACTATAGCAATGTATTCATTTATAGGCTTAATATATTCATTAATAATTGGTGCATTTGTAAAAAATGACAATCCACAAAGTTTGTAGATAAATGAATTTATCCATTATTATTCCACTTCTTAATGAAGAAGAATCGTTGCAAGAACTCCATAATTGGATTGTTTCTGTGATGAAATCCAACAATTATTCCTACGAAGTTATCTTTATTGATGATGGAAGTACCGACAGTTCTTGGTCAATCATTGAGCGTTTGTCTGTTGAAAATTCAAGTATTAAAGGAATTCGCTTTTTGAGAAACTATGGAAAATCACAGGCTTTGCACGCTGGTTTTGCAAAAGCGCAAGGTGATGTTGTGATTACAATGGATGCCGATTTACAAGACAGTCCTGAAGAAATTCCGGGGTTAATTGATATGATTACCAATCAAGAATTTGATTTGGTTTCAGGATGGAAAAAGAAACGCTACGATGCCGTATTTGCGAAAAATTTACCTTCTAAATTATTCAATTGGGCGGCACGTAAAACATCTGGTGTTCAGCTGAATGATTTTAATTGTGGCTTGAAAGCGTATAAAAATGTAGTCATAAAAAACATTGAAGTTTCGGGTGAAATGCACCGCTATATTCCAGTTTTAGCAAAAAACGCAGGTTTTAGCAAAATTGGTGAAAAGGTAGTTTTGCACCAAGCCAGAAAATATGGCGAAACTAAATTTGGTATGGAACGCTTTATTAACGGCTTCTTGGATTTGATTACGATTTGGTTTCTTTCTCGTTTTGGAAAAAGACCGATGCATTTGTTTGGTGCTTTGGGATCAGTAATGTTTATGATTGGATTTGTATCTGCAGGGTTTATTGGGTTTATGAAATTGTATAAATTGTACCATAATATGCCTTATGATTTGGTGACTAACAATCCTTGGTTTTACATTTCGTTGACCACAATGATTATAGGAACACAATTATTTTTGGCTGGATTTTTAGGGGAAATAATTTTAAGAACGAAGAATAACGAGGAACGGTATAAGGTTTCAAAGGAAACAAATTGATGGTATTGCAAATTGTGATACCATCAATTCTTTAAGGACGAAAATTGCTACCTTAAAGAAAAAATAAAAGCCAACTTGAGGACGCAATCTGCGTCCTCAAATACTAAAAAATTATGGAATTAGAAGTTATTCAAAATAAAATATTTGAAGTACGAGGTTGTAAAGTGATGCTTGACTTTGACTTGGCACTATTGTATAATGTTGAAAACAAAAGGCTTAAAGCGTCTGTGAGAAGGAATTCAAATCGATTCCCTGCAGATTTTATGTTTGAACTTACTGAAATTGAGTTCGCCAACTTGAGGACGAAATTTTCGTCCTCAAGTTATGGTGGATTAAGATATATGCCTTTTGCATTTACTGAACAAGGAATAGCAATGCTATCGAGTGTATTAAATAGCGAAAAGGCAATTGAAGTAAACATTTCAATAATTAGGGCTTTTGTAACTTTTAGGCAATTTTCATTATCTTACAGCGAATTAAAAGATAGAATAGCAGTAATAGAAAGTCAGTTTCCTGATATTTACAAAGCATTGAATTATTTGGTTGACAAAGAAGCCGTTACTAAAAGCAACGAAGAAAGAAACAAAATAGGTTACAAGAAATAAAATTAAAATTTAAAAAATAATATTATTTATGGCTAGCCCTGATTGAAGTGGAAAGCATTTTGAAATTGAAAGCCAATTTTTTTGGTTTTAAAAAGCGACCGAAGGAAGCTCTTTTAAAACCATATAAAAAATGGCTTGAAATGAAAAATCTTGAAACGGAAAGCAGGAAATAGCTCCAAAAAAAATAAAAATGGATATACCGCAAAATATTTTAAATGCCGTGAATGAATGGCTAACTCCAATTTTCGATAAAGAAACGCAAGAGGAAATTAAGAAAATAATGACTTCGTCGCCAAAAAATTTGGAAGAAAGTTTCTATAAAAATTTAGAGTTTGGAACGGGTGGAATGCGCGGAATTATGGGCGTTGGAACCAATAGAATCAACAAATATACGCTTGGAAAAAACACGCAAGGGATTTCAAATTATATGCAAAAAGTCTTTCCTGGAAAGGAATTGAAAGTTGCAATTGCATTTGATTGTCGTCATAATAGTCAGTCTTTGGCGAAAGTGGTTGCGGATGTTTTTTCGGCAAATGGGATAAAAGTGTATTTATTTTCGGATATGCGACCAACGCCAGAATTGAGTTTTGCGTTGAAATATTTGGGTTGTCAAGCAGGAATTGTGCTTACAGCTTCGCATAATCCGCCAGAATATAATGGCTATAAAGTGTATTGGGAAGATGGCGGACAGCTTGTTCCACCTGAGGATGCAGCGATTATTGATGTAATTGAAGCATTGAAATATGACGAAATTAAATTTGGGGCAAACGAAGATTTGATAGAATATATAGATACGGAAATTGATGCGGCTTTTGTTAATTCATCGATTGCGAATGCAAGTTTTAATACTTCCGCAGTTGCAAAAAGTGATTTAAATATTGTTTTTACCTCATTGCACGGAACTTCTATAAAATCGGTTCCTGCAACTTTGGCGCAAGCGGGTTATACGAATGTGAATCTTGTTGCGGAACAATCAGAGCCAAATGGTGATTTTCCAACGGTTAAATCTCCGAATCCTGAAGAGCCTGAAGCGTTGAAAATGGCATTGGAATTGGCTGATAAAATTCAAGCTGATATTGTGATTGGAACCGATCCAGACTGCGATAGATTGGGCGTTGCTGTGAGAAATAACGAAGGCGAAATGATGCTTTTGAACGGAAATCAAACAATGATTTTGATGACGTCTTTTTTATTGGAACAATGGCGAAAATCTGGGAAAATTACTGAAAAACAGTTTGTAGGATCTACGATAGTTTCTACTCCGATGATGATGGAATTGGCAACAGCTTATGGCGTGGAATGCAAAGTGGGATTGACGGGATTTAAGTGGATTGCCAAAATGATTAAGGATTTTCCGGAATTAGAATTCATTGGCGGAGGCGAAGAAAGTTTTGGATTTATGGTTGGTGATGCGGTTCGCGATAAAGATGCGGTGGCTTCTACCCTACTGATTTGTGAAATTGCGGCTCAAGCCAAAGCAAAAGGCAGTTCTGTTTATAAAGAATTATTGAATTTATATGTAGATTATGGATTCTACAAAGAATTTTTGGTGTCAATTACCAAAAAAGGAATTGAAGGTTTGGCAGAAATAAACCAGATGATGGTGGATATGAGAACGAATCCTTTGAAGGAAATTAACGGCGAACGCATCGTAATGATGGAAGATTATAAAACTTCGGTGGCAACTAATTTGTTAACAGGCGAAACGGAAACTATGTCAATTCCAAAATCGGATGTATTGATTTATTATACTGAAGATGGGGCAAAAATTGCTGCAAGACCAAGCGGCACGGAACCGAAAATTAAGTTTTATGTGAGTGTAAATGCAGAACTTGAATCTGTTTCTGATTTTAATGAAGTAAATGCTATTTTGGACACTAAAATTAAGAGGATTTTAGAGGATTTAAAAATTGATTGATGAGTAACTCACTGAGCCCAAATGACAATTCGATAATATTAAATTCTATAATAGATTCAATTGATTCGACGCGTCAAAAAGTTGCAGTAACAGTAAATCAAGAACTTACTTTATTATATTGGAAAATCGGAAAAAACATTAATGATGATGTTTTAAATAAAAACAGAGCTGACTATGGAAAGAAAATAATTCCACAATTGAGTATAGAGCTTACAAATCGATACGGAGTAGGATTTAGCAAAAGAAACTTACAAGGGTTTTTAAAGTTAAATACTGTTTTTGAAGACGTTAGCATTTTGCACACAGTGTGTGCAAAATTGAGTTGGTCACATATTAGAACTTTAATTTATATAGAAAATGAAATAAAAAGAGAGTTTTATATTCAAATGTGTGTCCACGAACGTTGGAGTGTTCGGGTTTTACTGGAAAGATTGGATAGTATGCTTTTTGAAAGAACAGCCATCAGCAAAAAGCCAGAACAAACAATTATTAATGAATTAAAAGTTCTGGAAACAGAAAAAAAAATAAGTCCTGATTTAGCTTTTCGAGATCCTTATTTTTTAGACTTTTTAGGCTTACACGATTCTTATTCGGAAAGAGATTTAGAAAGCTCTATTTTGGCACAACTTCAATATTTCATTACTGAAATGGGAAGTGAATTTGCATTTTTATCCCGTCAAAAAAGAATAACCATAGATAATGAAGATTTTTATATTGATTTGCTTTTCTATCACAGAGGCCTCAAAAGTTTAGTTGCAATTGAATTAAAACTTGGCAAATTTAAAGCAAGTTATAAAGGACAAATGGAATTATATTTACGATGGCTTGAACATAATGAACAGAAATCTGGGGAAAACAAGCCAATTGGGCTAATACTTTGTAGCGAGAAATCCCCTGAACAAATTAATTATTTAATGTTAGATAATGACAATCAGATTAAAGTTTCAGAATATCTAACCCAATTACCTGAAAAACAATTATTGCTTGAAAAATTAGAACGAGCAATTGCTATAGCAGAAAACAATTCAAGAAAAAATGAGTAATTTTAAGAAAATATTTCCCTTTGTACTGCCTTATAAAAAGTACGCCTATTTAAACATATTTTTCAATGTTTTGTATGCGCTTTTTGGAACGCTTTCCTTTATTTCATTGATGCCAATGATGGATGTTTTGTTTGGACAATCCAAGAAAAATTATGTTATTCCTACTTATAAAGGAATCTGGGAACTGAAAAATTACATTTCTGATTTCTCGAGTTATTATCTAACAAATATTACCGATACAAAAGGAATTGGATTCACATTAGCGCTATTGGTTATTGGAATTATATCCATCTTTTTATTGAAAAATCTTTCTGATTATTTAGCAATGTTCTTCATTACTTTTTTGAGAAATGGAATATTAAAAGACATTCGGAATGCGATGTACAAAAAAACGATAGATTTACCTTTGGCATTTTTCTCAGAAAAACGAAAAGGAGACACTATTTCCAGAATTTCAGGCGATGTAAATGAAGTGCAAAATTCCTTTTTATCGATATTAGAATTGGCTGTAAAAGAACCATTGACAATTATTTTTACAATAATTGCAATGTTTACAATCAGTGTGAAATTAACGATTTTTGTGTTTATATTCATCCCCGTTTCTGGAACTATAATTTCATTAATCGGAAAAAAATTAAAAAAACAATCTACCAAAGCACAAGAAGAACAAGGTGTTTTCCTTTCAATTATTGAAGAAACCCTTGGCGGATTAAAAGTGGTAAAAGGATATAATTCTGAAAAGTATTTCAATCAAATATTTCAAAATTCAACAACTAAATTTTTCAGTTTATCAAATATTATTGGAAACCGACAAAACCTTGCTTCGCCTTTGAGCGAGTTTATGGGAATTATGGTAATTGCCGTTTTACTTTGGTTTGGCGGTCATATGGTTTTGATAGAACACACATTAAATGGCGCAGCTTTTATTACGTATATGGGATTGGCTTATAACATCTTAACGCCAGCAAAATCAATATCTAAAGCTTCTTACAACATTAAAAGAGGAAATGCTGCTGCGGAACGAATTTTAGAGATTTTAGAACAAGAAAATCCAATTGTAAGCAAAATTAATGCAATTGAAAAAGACACATTTGAATCTGAAATAAGCATTAAAAATATCAACTTTAAATACGAAGACGAAATTGTACTTAATAACTTTTCATTGGAAGTAAAAAAAGGGGAAACCGTTGCGCTTGTTGGACAATCGGGAAGTGGAAAAAGTACGATTGCGAATTTATTAACTCGTTTTTATGATGTAAATGAAGGCACAATCGAAATTGATTCTGTTGCTATAAAAGATATGAATTTACAATCCTTGCGAGGATTAATGGGATTGGTAACGCAAGACAGTATCTTATTTAATGATACTATAAAAGCAAATATTTCGTTAGGTAAATTAGATGCTACAGATGAAGAAATTATTGAAGCATTAAAAATTGCCAATGCGTATGAATTCGTAAAAGACTTACCAAAAGGCATTTACACCAATATTGGCGACAGCGGAAACAAACTTTCGGGTGGTCAAAAACAACGATTGTCAATTGCTCGTGCTGTATTGAAAAACCCACCGATAATGATTTTGGACGAAGCAACATCAGCATTGGATACAGAAAGTGAAAAATTTGTACAAATAGCTTTAGAAAATATGATGCAAAATAGAACTTCAATTGTAATTGCGCATCGCCTTTCTACCATTCAAAAAGCAAATAAAATTGTAGTTTTGCATAAAGGAGAAATTGTAGAACAAGGCACACACGATGAATTAATTGCAAGGAACGGGACGTATAACAAATTGGTTACAATGCAGAGTTTTGAGTGATCTTTAATAAAGTTAAATCTTAAATAGATGTTCGTTAACGACAAAAATATCAAGATTCCTGAAGATCCAAATACAATTGTTTGGAAGTATTTAGATTTGTCAAAATTTGTCGATTTATTGCTATATAAAAAATTATTTCTTTCGCGTTCGGATAAATTTGAAGATCAATATGAAGGTACTTTTAGCGAACCTACATTTGAAGAAATTCGGAAGTTATCCATTAATAATCCTGAATTTTTAGATTATTACAAATCCCACCGTGAAAATGTAGTGATTAGCAGTTGGCATATCAACGAATATGAATCTTTTGCGATGTGGCAGATTTTCACACAAAAAAGTGAAGGATTGGCAATTCAATCTACTTTGGGTCGAATTCAAGAGGCTCTAAAACTCGATACTACCTACAACCAGCATATCGGCGAAGTGAATTATATCGATTATAAAAAAGAATATATTCCTTTTGACAATGCTTTTTTTCCCTTTCTATTCAAACGGAAAAGTTTCCAATACGAAAGAGAAATCCGAATTATTTCTGATGTTACAGAATTTGAATTGAAAATTGATAACGGCTTGAAAATCGATGTTGATATCAGCCAATTAATCGAGAAAATATATATCCATCCCAAATCTGAAAACTGGTATAAAAATTTGGTAATTGAATTGGTTCAAAGACTTGGCTTTGATTTCAAAATTGAAAAATCAGATTTAGAAAGTGAAATTCTAATTTAGAATCTTGCTGTGATTTTAAAATTGAAAACCCTTGTCGTCATATAATTTGGAATACCGTATTGATTTTTCGTATAAACATCACGAACCCAAGTATTGGTAATTGCATTCAAATTATTAAATAAGTTGAAAATTTCCATTCCTACAGACAAATCTTTGAATTTTTTTAACCAATG
>CANFVB010000027.1 GCA_947450355.1 Bacteroidota bacterium | reverse complement strand
TGTTTGCGATGATAATAATGATGGATTTGCTTCATTTTATATGCAAGAAATTTCTGCGGAAATTATCGGACAAAATTCACCAAACGCATATTCTATTACTCATCATTTGAGTCAAAGTGATGCATTATCAGGAGTCAATCCTTTGCCTGATGTTTATAATAACATTACAACAGGTTCTCAGTTGGTTTTTGCAAGAGTGCTTAACATAACAACCAATCAAGTAAATATAATTTCTTACAATTTAATTGTAAATGAAACGCCTAATGTATTCGCATATACAATTAGTGTATGTGAATCAGACGGATTCCTAGACGGTTTAACTTCTTCATCTCCCTTGTCAGCATATAACACTAATTTTTCTAATAATAGTCAATACACGGTTTCCTATTTTCATTCTCAAGCAAATGCTCAAGCAAATGTAAATCCGATAATTACGACAAGTTCTTATAACAATATTAATCCCTATCAAGAAGTTATATTCGTTAGAGTTCAATCAAGTGCGGGTTGTTTTTCAATTTCCCAATTAGTAATACTAGTTCAATCGTGTGGTGCTTCAACGTGCACAAACCCATCTGGCATTACTGTTTCAAATGTTACAGTAACTTCAGCCGAATTTAATTGGGCTACTTCAACCGCAACCGATGGATATCAGCATGAGGTTTATATTGTCTCACATGGATCTTCGGCACCAACAACAACTTCTCAAGGAATAATAGCAACTGGTTTTCCTGTTGTTTCAAATTTACAATGTGGAAACACCTATGATTATTACGTTAGAACTATTTGTGGGAATTTTGGAAATAGCGCTTGGTCAGGACCATATTCTTTTTCAACTTTGCCTTGTGGATCAACAATTGGGCAACCTACAAATTTGACACAATGTCAAAGTAATGGCCAAGCGTGTTTTAATTTAACATCAAATACGCCAATTATTTTAGCCAATTTAAACTCAGGTATCTATTCAGTTACCTATTTTACTTCTCAAGTTGATGCAACAAATAACACCAATGCAATAGCCAATCCCAGTCAATATTGTATTACAACTGCGTCTCAAGTTATATTTGCAAGAGTAAGCAACGCTAATGATGCAACATTTCAAACGGTTAGTTTTTCAATTATGGCAATTGATTATTCTTCGACTGTAGCAGTTTTAACAGACATAACGCAATGTGATGATAATAATGACACGGTAGTAACGTTTAACTTAACTGCTATTCAGTCTCAATTAAATACAACCTATGCGTTAGAATATTATACATCACTTGTTAATGCTCAGTATCAAACAGTTCCAATTACCAATCCATCAGTCTTTAATGTAGGAACACAGTCCCCATCGACAACAATCTTTGTTAGAGAAATTAATCCAACTTCTTGCGACAATATTTATAAATTTAATGCTATTGCTTATGCAGTTTGTAATAATGCTTATGTTTGTCATGCAGCTAATTCTCTTTGTAGTGCATTAGGAGTTCCTTTCGCTAATACGCATCAAGGAATTCAAGCAGAAACAGGAAATAGTTACGGTTGTCTTGGATCAAGACCAAACCCTACTTGGTTTTATTTACCTGTTAGCAGCGCTGGAACTATAAATTTAATGATTCAACAAAATACAGTTATTGATTTTATGAGTGGTCTAAGTTTAGACGTAGATTACATTTGTTACGGACCCTATACAAACCCAGCAACACCTTGTAGCGGTCAATTAACTGCCGATAAAATAGTAAGTTGTAGTTATTCAGTATCAGCGACAGAATATCCAGTAATTCCAAATGCATTGCCTGGACAGTATTATTTAATTATGACAACCAATTTTAGCAATCAAGCTGGTTTTATTAAAATCACAGAAATGTCAACAACGCAAGGAGCTATCAATTGTTCTGGTTTGCGATTAAACGCATTTTTAGATATTAATTCAAATGGATCGCAAGATGTAGGAGAACAGAATTTTCCACTAGGACAATTTCATTATGAAGTAAATCAAAACGGGAATGTACATAATATAATAGCGCCAACAGGAGTTTATAATATTTATGACTTAAATGCCACCAATTCCTATAATATCAGTTATTCAATAGATTCAAATTATACTGCAAATTATTCCGTTACCCCAGCTTCTTATTCAAATGTAAATGTAGTAGTTGGCGCTGGAATGCAAGTCTATAATTTTCCAATATCAGTAACTTCTAATTATGCGGATTTAGCGGTTCTTAATGTTCCAATCCAACAACCAAGACCCGGGTTTACGTATCAAAATAAAATAATTTATACGAATTTGGGAACGCAAACCGTTGCTTCGGGAACCATTACATTTAATAAAGCTCCTTTAGTAAATATAACTGCCAACACACAAACAGGAACTATAGCAACACCAACAGGTTTTACCTATGATTTTACAAATTTGTCTCCATTTGAAATTAGAACCATGACTGTAACCATGCAAGTTCCAACAATACCAACAGTAGCGCTAGGAAATTTATTGACAAATTCAGTTGCAATAACGCCATTAACGGGTGATGTCGTTCCAGCTAATAATTCCGCTTCAGCAACTCAAATAGTGGTCGGGTCTTATGATCCAAACGACAAAATGGAATCTCATGGTGAAAGAATTTTGTACTCTAGCTTTTCAGCAAATGACTATCTGACCTACACTATTCGATTTGAAAATACAGGGACATCAAGCGCAATAAATGTTCGAGTAAATGATGTTTTAGATTCCAGATTGGATGAGAATTCTATAAAAATGGAAACCGCAAGTCATAATTATGTATTAGATAGAATGGGCAACAATTTGACATGGAAATTCGATAATATTGAGTTGCCAGCAACAGCAGTAAATGCTATCGCTTCAAAAGGGTACATTCAATTTAAAATTAAACCTAAACCAGGATTTGCCGTTGGAGACATTATTCCGAATACAGCATCTATTTATTTTGATTACAATCCAGCAATCATCACCAATACATTCCACACCGAATTTGCAGCACAATTAGCCGTTGATCAATTTGAAAATGGAAATTTTGTATTCTATCCAAATCCAACTAGTGATTTCGTGACAATTTCATTAAAAAATACAGAAAATTCTATTTCAAGTATTGTTGTTTATGATGTAGTTGGAAAGTTAATTTTAGAGAAAAAACCAAACACTTCAATTGCTACAGAAACGGTAAATTTATCTTCAGTTAATCCAGGTATTTATTTCATTGAAGTTACAACAAATACTAATTTGAAGGTTGTTAAAAAACTATTAGTAAAATAGGTTTAATAAAAATACATTTTAAAAAACCCTCAAAATATTGAGGGTTTTTACTTTTTTAGACAAATTTTGTTCTCACTAATAATAATTCCTTAATTTTGATTTATTAATTTTTCAATCAACTATGAAAAAAGCAATTGCTTTACTTCTACTTTTTATGATTTCTTCTTGCCAGTATTTTGGCAATGACGTGCCGTCTAAAAAAGAATTATTAGATAAAGAAATGAAAGCCATCAATTGGAATGAAGTAGATGAATTTCCGTCTTTTTCTGAATGCGAAAAAATTAAGGATGAAACCATGCAAAAACAGTGTTTTTTTGCATTTCTAGCCCAAACGATACAAGATAAATTAAGTGTTGATACTTTGTCAATTTTATATCCAGAATTAGACACAATTGAAGTGAAAGTAACCATTTTTGCAAATGCGACGATGAAATTTGAGCCTCAATTTCCAAAAGACAGTATTGCATATGATACCATTAAAATTGATAGTATTTTGCATGCAAGATTGGTAGATTTTCCAAAAGTTCACCCTGCAATTAAACGCGGAATCCCAGTTAAAACTCAGTTTGTATTGCCTGTTATTTTAAAAATAGAATAATTACGTTTTCCATTTCGATTTAAAATTTAATACATAATAACTTCCGATAAGTACTGGCAAAACTACATTTAGAAACCACATCAAAGTGCTTATAAAAATGACAATCCATTCATTGACACCCAATAAACCGAAGAAATAAACAGCAACACTTCCCTTTACAGCAAAATCTAAAAACTGAAAAGTGGGTAATGACGAAGCTAAAAAATAAACTGTTGCAATGGTTGCCATTAAAGTGAAATAAGGCAATTGCACATCAAAAGCTAAAAATAAAAAATAGTATTGATGTGAAAAAATCAAGTAGCGACAAACTGCCAAATAATTATTTTTCCGATGAATACTTTTGGGAATTTCATTGATTTTGAGAATTAAATCTGATATTGAATACCCTTTAATTTTGACTTTTTTTAATCCAAAACCTAAAACTAAAAAACCAAAAATTATGGCTAAAATAAGTAAAACCCATTTGCCATAGCCTAAATACAAAAGACCAAAAATTCCAAAAATAACACTTATAATTAATTGAATTCCATTGCAAATCAAATTTAGAAATACAATATTTTTTGCTTGAAATTTTTCGAAGAAAAGGGCTTTTCCTGCATATTCTCCAATTCCATTTGGTGTAAACAATCCAGCGGTCAAAGCTCCTAAAACCTGTTTTGTAGCATCAAATAATGTTATTTTATGAAGGTAAGAAACCAAATTCTGCCATTTCAAAATCTCAAAAAACCGATTCAAAACACTCAATAAAAGTAGAAGTGCAATACCTAAAAACGATTTGTTTTTGTTGAATTTTTCTACAAAAAGCACCCAATTTAATTTGTCATTATGGGCTAATTGGTTGTAAATAAAATAAAATGCACCTCCAACAATCAAAAGTTTGATTAAAAGAACAAGTAATTGTTTAGCTTTGTGAGAAATTGAAATCATATTGCCCAACCCTAAAATGGGTGAATTTGTATAAATTTATAATAATGGGCTAAAGTAATAAATAAACACTGAAACGAATCCAAAATTGACAAAAGAGAGAATCATATTAGGAATTGACCCTGGAACGACCATTATGGGTTTTGGTTTGATAAAAGTTATCGGTAAGAAAATGGAATTTTTGCAATTAAATGAGTTGCAATTGTCCAAATACGACAACCATTACCAAAAACTAAAAATTATTTTTGAACGCACCATTGAGTTAATAGAAACGCATCATCCTGACGAAATTGCTATTGAAGCCCCTTTTTTCGGGAAGAACGTACAATCGATGTTGAAACTCGGACGAGCGCAAGGAGTGGCAATGGCGGCGGGACTTTCGCGAGATATTCCCATTACAGAATACGAACCCAAAAAGATAAAAATGGCCATTACTGGAAATGGAAATGCGACCAAAGAGCAAGTAGCCAAAATGTTACAGCAACTTTTAGGTCTCAAAGAATTGCCTAAAAACCTTGATAGTACCGATGGTTTGGCCGCAGCAGTATGTCATTTTTTCAACTCAGGAAAAACAGTTGGAGAAAAAAGTTATACGGGTTGGGATGCTTTTGTGAAACAGAACAGCCCCCTGACCCCCAAAGGGGGAAATAGTTTGTCCATAAATGTTCCAAAAAAGAACAAATAAATATGGGTAATTTAAATAATGAAAGTCTTTTTGGCATCATTCCTTTTGGTAAAAAAATAGTTTAAGATTCTAACAGTGATCAGTATTCAGTTTTTAGTATTCAGATGTTATAGGATAAAAGATAGTGTTCCATTTAATAATAACTTATATGAGATTTCAAGATTTATTGGCTTATAAAAAATCATTTTCAATAGCGATGAAAATTTTTGAGATTACTAAAACTTTTCCAAAAGAAGAAACCTATTCATTAACAGATCAAATTAGACGCTCTTCAAGAAGTGTCCCTGCTACGATAGCAGAGGCATATCGAAAGCGAATTTACCCAAAACATTTTAAAAGCAAATTAACAGATTCTGATGGTGAAAATTCAGAAACTCAGGTTTGGTTAGAATTTGCATTATCTTGTAAATATATTTCTGATTCGATTTATCAAGAACTTATTTCAGAAAGTATAGAAATAGGAAAACTTCTAAATTATATGCTTCTAAATCCAGAGAAATTTGGAGTGAAAAAGGAGTGAAAATAAAGTCGTCAGTATTCAGGTTTAAAGTGTTCAGAAAAATTCTAAATTAAAAAACTGACAACTAAAACCCTGACCACTGACCACTTTTTAAAACTGACCACTATTTAAACTGACCACTGACTACTAATTTATGAGCGGAATATACATTCACATCCCTTTTTGCAAGCAAGCCTGTCATTATTGCGACTTTCATTTTTCTACTTCACTGAAGAAGAAAGACGAGATGGTTCTGGCTATTGCCAATGAATTAAAGTTGCGAAAAAGTGAATTTGGGAATGAAATAGTGGAAACTATTTATTTTGGTGGAGGAACGCCTTCTGTTTTGCAAGTTGCCGATTTAAGATTTCTGATTGAAACCGTTTATGAGAATTATTTTGTTATCGAAAACCCTGAAATTACCATTGAAGCCAATCCTGATGATTTATCTGAGGAACGAATTATTGAATTTTCACAAACAAAAATCAACCGCTTAAGCATTGGAATTCAATCGTTTTTTGAGGACGATTTAAAGCTGATGAATCGCGCGCACAATTCTGAAGAAGCAAAAAAATGCTTGACAATTGCCACGAATTATTTCGATAACATTTCTCTCGATTTAATTTATGGGATTCCAGGAATGAGCAATGAAAAATGGAAAAAAAACATCGAAACAGCCTTGTCTTTTGGTATTTCGCATATATCAAGTTATGCTTTAACAGTCGAGCCTAAAACCGCTTTGCATAAATTAATTCAGACTGGAAAAATTGAAAAACCAAATGACGATATCGCACAAGAGCATTTTTCTATTTTGGTAGAACAGCTTGAAGCAAATGACTTTATACATTATGAATTATCAAATTTTGGAAAAGAGAATTACTTTTCTAAAAATAATTCGTCGTATTGGCTTGGCAAAAAATACATCGGAATTGGTCCTTCGGCGCACAGTTATAATGGCATTTCCAGAAGTTGGAATGTTTCTAATAATTCACTTTATATAAAGGCATTACAAGAAAATCAACTTCCAAATGAAGAAGAAATTCTGACAATTACAGACCGCTATAATGAATATATAATGACCGGATTACGAACCATTTGGGGCGTTTCATTGGATAAAATAGAAAAGGATTTTGGGATTATTTATACTGATTATTTGATGAAACAAGTTCAGAAATTCTTGAATGACGATTTGGTTTTTATAGATGAAAACGTATTAAAAACTACCAAAAAGGGAAAGTTTTTGACTGATGGAATTGCAAGTGATTTGTTTTACTTAAATTTGGAGTAGTTTAACCACAAAGTACACAAAGAAAAACAAATCTTAGTGAACTTAGTGAAACCTTTGTGCCCTTCGTGGTTTAATATATTATGAAAGCAAAAATAAATAATTTCGAAGTTGACTTATCAAAACCAATTGATATTTCCATTTCATTGTCCAACACCGATGAAAATCCGATTGCGTGGTACATTCAAAAACCCGTAATTGAACCCGTAGTTTTTGGCGATTGGATTGGTAAAGTTTCCGAAGGAAGTTCTTCGACAAATTTCAATAATATCTACTTTAACCCACACGGACACGGAACACACACCGAATGTTTGGGACATATTACCAAGGAATTCTATTCGATAAATCAATCTTTAAAGCAGTTTTTCTTTTTAGCTGAATTGATTTCTGTACTGCCAGAATTACAAAATGAAGACTTGGTAATTACAAAAATTCAAATTGAAAATGCGTTAAACGGAACGTCGCCAGAAGCCATTATTATCCGAACATTGCCCAATAATTCCGATAAATTATCGAAGAAATATTCCAATACCAACCCACCGTATTTGTCTGAAGAAGCTGCGATTTTCATCCGTGAAAGCGGTATCCAACATTTGCTAATTGATTTGCCAAGTGTTGATAAAGAACACGATCAAGGAAAATTATTGGCACACAAAGCCTTTTGGAATGTAAAAGATGTTGTTAATTTGAACGCCGATGCCCGCATAAATTCCACCATTACAGAAATGATTTTTGTAAATGACGCCGTAAAAGACGGAAGCTATTTATTGAATTTACAGATTGCACCTTTTGAAAACGATGCAAGTCCAAGCAAACCTATTTTATTTGCAATTAAAAAATGAACCTAGAAACCTTCTACGAATATTGCCTTTCCAAAAGAGGCGTTACCGAACATTTCCCTTTTGACGAAGAAACATTAGTGTTTAAAGTTGGCGGAAAAATGTTTGCATTATCGTCCTTAAACCAATGGGAAAAAGGAGCGCCGTCAGTAAATTTGAAATGCAATCCAGATTATGCAGAAGAATTACGATCACAATATGACGACATAAAACCAGGTTTTCACATGAGCAAAATCCATTGGAACACCATAGAAATCAACCGTGGCGTTCCCGATTCTTTAGTTAAGGAGTTGATTGATCATTCCTATGAGTTGGTTTTCAAAAGTTTGACAAAAAAACTTCAATTGGAAATTTTGGAATTGTAATTGATTTCTTGCGTGAGGGGGTGAAGTGAATAGCCCACAGACAAGTGTAGCGAAAGCGGAACTTGACGAGGACTTGCAACGGAACACCCGACCGAGTTTAGTGAAAATATTCTAATTAGTCAAAACGTTCAAAACGAGGGCACGCCCAAAAAAAACTAAGAATGGGACATTGCCATACAAACAATGCTGATTTTGGCTCCTGGAATTTTCAATAAAGCTCTCCCGCAGGCTTCAAGCGTGGCGCCACTTGTGAGTACATCGTCAATTAACAAATAGTGTTTGTTGTGGTCGTTTTCGGTAAATGTAACATCAAATAGGGAATCAATGACGGAAGTTCTTCCTAAAAAGTCTTTTTTTACTTGTGTTTTGGAATACACATTTCTTTGCAAAAGTGCTGTATTATATGGAATTTCTAAACTATTTGACAAGGCTGTGCCAAAAGTAGTTACTTGGTTGTAGCCGCGTTCCCGAAATCTTTTTTTGTGAAGCGGCACGGGAATTACTGCGTCAAATGTGGTTGTAATTTCCAATGTTTTTAAATCTTCGGAAATCCAATCGCCAAAAACAGTTCCAATTTCTTCGTGTCCACGGTATTTTAATCCGTGAATAATTTCCTGAACAATTCCTTTTTTATGAAAATATAATAATGTTGAGGCGTGTTCGATGGGAATGCGACCATAAAATTTCATAAAAGCTTCGTTTTCAGGGTTGCGAAAATGTTGTGTTAGCGGAATTTCGTGACGGCATGTGGTACAAATAACATTTTCTGAGGACAATAAAAATCCTTTGCAACCCATGCAAACTTTTGGAAAAAGTAGATTTATTATGTTTTTTAGCATCGGTTTTTTGAATTATTTATAAAAATAACGAAAAGTAGCGTTCAAAGTACATTTTATATGCCTTTATTAATTTCACTTTTTATATTTTTGTATCATTATGGCAAAACAAGAAGATTTATTTAAGAATGTAGTTTCGCACGCAAAAGAATACGGTTATATTTTTCCGTCAAGCGAAATATACGATGGTTTAAGTGCAGTTTATGATTATGCACAAAACGGAGTAGAATTAAAGAAAAACATCAGAGAATACTGGTGGAAATCGATGGTGCAAATGAACGAAAACATTGTGGGGCTTGACGCTGCAATTTTGATGCATCCCACAACTTGGAAAGCTTCCGGCCACGTGGATGCCTTTAACGACCCATTAATTGACAATAAAGATTCGAAAAGAAGATACAGAGCCGACGTTTTGATTGAAGATTATGCTGAAAAACTCAATCAAAAAGCCGAAAAAGAAATAGAAAAAGCAAGTGTTCGTTTTGGCGAAGCTTTCAATCGTGAGGAGTTTGTTGCTACAAATGCACGCGTGGTTGAATATTTGGCTAAGAAAAACGAAATTCTGGCAAGAATGGCAAAATCTTTAGGCGATGAAAACCTTGAAGATGTGAAAGCCTTAATCGAAGAATTAGAGATTGCTTGTCCTGAATCGGGTTCAAGAAATTGGACTGAAGTGCGTCAGTTTAACTTGATGTTTGGAACCAAATTAGGAGCTTCGGCAGATACCGCAATGGACTTGTATTTGCGTCCAGAAACGGCTCAGGGAATTTTTGTGAATTTCTTGAACGTTCAAAAATCGGGTAGAATGAAAATTCCTTTTGGAATTGCACAAACTGGAAAAGCCTTTAGAAATGAGATTGTTGCAAGACAATTTATTTTCCGTATGCGGGAGTTTGAACAAATGGAAATGCAGTTTTTTGTGAAACCAGGCGAAGAAATGAAGTGGTACGAACATTGGAAAACCGCTCGTTTGAATTGGCATTTATCATTGGGTTTAGGAAAGGAAAATTATCGTTTTCACGATCACGAAAAATTAGCGCATTATGCCAATGCAGCGGCAGATATTGAGTTTAATTTCCCTTTTGGATTCAAAGAATTGGAAGGAATTCACTCTCGAACAGATTTCGATTTGAAAGCGCATGAAAAATTCTCAGGTAAGAAATTACAATATTTTGATACGGAAACCAATGCGAATTATACTCCGTATGTTGTAGAAACTTCTGTTGGATTAGACAGAATGTTCTTGGCGGTTTTCTCAAATTCGTTGAAAGAAGAAACGTTGGAAGACGGTTCGGTTCGAACTGTATTACAATTGCCATCGGTTTTAGCTCCTACAAAAGCAGCGATTTTTCCATTGGTGAAAAAAGACGGATTGCCAGAAATTGCACATCAAATTATTGATGATTTGAAATGGGATTTCAATGTTGCTTATGATGAAAAAGATGCCGTTGGAAGACGTTACAGAAGACAAGATGCGTTGGGAACTCCTTTCTGCATTACGGTTGACCACCAAACTATAGAAGACCAAACAGTTACGATTCGTCATAGAGATACTATGAAACAAGACCGCGTAAATATTTCTGATTTAAAATCGATTATCGAAAATGAAGTTTCAATGAAAAATTGGTTAATGAAAATGTAGTGAAAAGTGTATTCGGTTATTTGTTTAATCGGTAATAAAAGTAAAGGCTTCTCGATTGAGAAGCCTTTACTTTTGTAATACTATTTGTTAAAATCGGTAACCGATACTCAAATCCCCTCTAAAAACAGCGTCTGGTTTGTTGTCTGCTCCGCCAAGTGTCCTCCCTACTCCAACTAATGTTTCAAAAACAAATCCGCTAGAATTTATCCATTTTTTACCCAATGCAATTCCTAAAGCTGCGGATGAAAATGCTTTTGGAGTATCGCCAAATCCTTCACCGTATGGAATGTATTTCCCTGAAAAATATTTGGCAAATCCTTCAACAAAAAATCCCTGAGCTCCATATTCTTTGGTTTCTTGAAAATAAAACCGCGCAAATGGAGTTACTGAAAATTCATCGCTATAATAAGTCGTATTATTCAAATTTATAAGAATTGAACTTCCAAAAGTAAAATCTTTTGAGTAAATATGTTCGTAAGTACCTTCTAAAATTGGACCAGCAAGAAGGTGTATAGCTCCAACCTTAATTTCATGTTTTCTATTAAAAATAGAAACTTTATCTTTATCTTTTTCTTGTCCAAATCCAAAAGCAGTAACCATTAAGACTGTAATAAGTAGGAAATTTTTCATAATAAGTTGTTTTAATTTAAGCAAATCTAATTCCTTTTTAAAAACAAACTGTTAAATTAAATGTAATATTTAAAATATGTGATTTTACAATTATTCAATTTATCACTATTCTTAATACATTATCCCGTGGGGCAGGGAATTAACGTGTTCAAAATTTACCAAATAAAAAAGCCCGAAAATTTTCGGGGTTTTTAAAGTGTGCTTTTACGATTTAACCAATTTTTCTTTTTTCTTAATAACAACAGCATTTTTAGCAGGCGTTACTTTCGGTTGTAAATCGCCTAAAACATTCAAAGCTTCATCCACATAAATGTCTTTTGATAAACTTTCGTGCCATCTTTGTCTTTTTTCTTTCAATGCCAAATCGGTTTTCATTGCTTCACTTTCATACGGAAGTGACGTAAATTTCAACTGATTTTTATACTCTAAAACCGACTTGTATTTTTTAGCGGTTGCGTCAAGTGCTTTTTGTTCCGCTTGAAATTTATCAATTTCTAAACTATAAACATTGTCTTCGCTTCTATCGTTAATCCACTTTGCATTTTCATCAATCAATTTGAACTGATTGTTGTCTGCCAATCTCTTTTTACTATTTGCAATAGCGGCATTAAAATTAATTTGCTTATCCCAAACGGTATATTCCGCAGCATCAATTTTATCCCAAGGCATCGCATTATCAACATCTCGCTCGCCCATTTTCACATAAGAATACCGATCTGGCATAACCACATCGCTGCTCACGCCATCCAATTGGGTTGATCCACCATTAATTCTATAGAATTTTTGAGTTGTAGTTTTCAATGCGCCTAAATCGCCAATGCTCGTGTTTCGGACAAACTGATTCAAATCAATTACATTTTGAACAGTCCCTTTTCCGTATGATTGTTTGCTTCCAATAATAACACCTCGTTTATAATCTTGAATTGCAGCCGCTAAAATTTCTGATGCCGAAGCTGAAAAACAGTTAATCATTATTACTAATGGGCCATCCCATTGTACTTTTTTATCTTTATCCGAAAGGACTTCTTTTTTCCCAGCAGCTGATTTTATTTGAACAATCGGGCCTTGCTCAATGAATAAACCAGCAATATCTACAACCGTTTTCAATGAACCACCGCCATCATCACGAACATCTAAAACAATTCCGTTTACGCCTTCTTTTTTCAAGCGTTCCACTTCAATTGCCATATCTTTTCCTGCATCTCTACTATCGGAATTTTCAAAATCGATATAGAATTTAGGCAAATAAATTACACCATATTTCAAGCCATTTTTCTCAACAATACTTGATTTTAAATACGTTTCCTCAATTTCAATTTCATCACGAATCAGCGTAATAACTTTTATTGAACCGTCTGTTTTTTTAATTGTAAGACGAACTTCCGTACCTTTTGGTCCTTTGATTTTCTTTACAACTTCGTCAATTTTCATTCCAACGACATCAACTGGATCAGCATCTCCTTGTGCTACTTTAAGAAAAATATCCCCAACTTCCAATTCTTTTCCTCTCCAAGCTGGACCGCCAGAAATCAATTCTGTAATTTCAGTGAAATCATTTTTCTTTTGAAGCCTTGCGCCAATTCCGAAAAATTTACCAGACATACTTACGTCAAAACGTTCTTTTTCTTCGGGTGCAAAATAAGATGTATGTGGGTCAAATCGCTCAGCAATTGTATTGATATAAATGGCAAACCAATCATCTCTTTTCAAATCATTTATAAATCCAAAATACTCATTCATTGATTTCAGTGAACTTTCGCGAGTTTCTTTTTCAATTTGATCATAAGTTTTTGGTGTTTTGTCAGCTTCTTCTTTTATTTTCCTTGCTTTTGCTTTTATTACAGAATCAACTACTATATTATTATCATTAATAATGTCAGATTTAACTCCATTTTTCTTGTCTTCTTCTAACTTTAGTCGTTCCGTAATTGAAGCCAATGCAGACAACTTAATTTGCTTTCTCCATTTTTCTTGCAGTTCTGCAACTGAATTAGCAAAAGGTAATTTTTCATAATCCGCATTAAATTCTTCGTCAATTTTATAATCAATTGGCTTGTCTAAAATGGTTTTATAGTAGGTTTTACTTTCTTCGATACGTTTCATTAAACGTGTATAAGTCAAATCAAAAAAGGTCAAATCTTTGTTTTTAATTTCATCATCTAAATCAGTTTCATATTTAGAAAACTCATCAATATCTGATTGTAAGAAGAATCTTTTCGTTGGATCTAATGCCTTCAAAAATTCTTTGTAAACCCCCTTCGAGAAAGTGTCGTCAATTGCAGCTGGACTGTAATGCCCTTTTTCTATAACAAAAGTTAATAATTCTAATAATAATTTGTCTTTTTCAGGATCCCCTTTTTGCTTTGGCATAAAACTCCAAAGTGCTAAAGACAAGGCAAGAACAGCGACTATAATCTTATAATTCCTTTTCATAAAATTCAAAAATGTATTCATTAATTTTTTATCTAAAGTACACAAAAAATTGTGCCAAGAAATATTGATTTGGCTAATTTTTTGTTAAAGATACAAATATAGCATCTTCCGACTAAAAATGATTATTTTTACATCCAGAAAATACACATAAAAAAATGAGCAAACCTTTGATATTAGTTACAAATGATGATGGAATTACAGCTCCTGGGATCCGAGCTTTAATTTCGGTTATGTCAGAAATTGGAACTGTTATTGTCGTTGCTCCCGACAAGCCGCAAAGCGCAATGGGTCACGCAATCACACTAAATAGCACGCTTTTTATCAATAAGGTTTCAAAGGAAAATGCTGCAATAACCGAATATAGTTGTTCGGGAACGCCTGTAGATTGTGTGAAATTGGCGGTTAATGAAATTCTTCACCGAAAACCAGATTTGTGTGTTTCAGGAATAAATCACGGATCTAATTCTTCAATAAATGTAATTTATTCAGGAACGATGAGTGCTGCTGTCGAAGCCGGAATTGAAGGAATTCCAGCTATTGGTTTTTCACTATTAGATTACGATTGGAATGCCGATTTCGACGCTATTAAATCTTCAATTAGAAAAATAACTTTAGAAGTTTTAGAAAAAGGAATGCCCGAAAATATAGTTTTGAATGTCAATTTTCCGAAATTAAAAGAAAATGAAATCAAAGGAATAAAAATTTGCCGTCAGGCGAAAGCCATTTGGATGGAAAAATTTGACAAGAGAATTACACCTCAAGGGAAAGATTATTATTGGCTTACAGGCGAATTTGTAAACCAAGATAAAGGCGAAGATACTGACGAATGGGCTTTAGAAAACGGCTATATTTCTGTAGTTCCTGTTCAATTTGACTTAACGGCGCACCATACAATTCAACAACTAAATACTTGGAATTTAAAATAATATGAAAAAAATAGATTTATTTTACGGCATTATTATCGGAATAATTACGTCGGTAATTGGAAGTTATATTTTCATCGTTGCATTTACTCACTACTCTTTTTTGGGTGGACTTCAAATCTTAAAATTCGAAGGTAAATTGGGTAAAATAATCACACTCGGTGCAATCTTGAATTTAGTTTTGTTCTTTGGCTTATTAAAATACGATAAAGAATTGATGGCTCGTGGAGTTATCTTGGCAATGATTATATTAACAATTATCACTTTATTTGTATAAAAATTCAGAAGTTTAAATCAATATTCTATGAAATACTACATTATTGCAGGAGAAGCTTCGGGAGATTTGCACGGTTCAAATCTGATGAAGGCTTTGTATAAAGAAGATCCAAGTGCTGAAATTCGTTTTTGGGGCGGTGATTTAATGCAAAATGTGGGCGGAACATTGGTTAAACATTACCGAGAATTGTCTTTTATGGGATTCATTGAAGTAGTTTTCAATTTGAAAACTATTTTAAATAATATAAAAATCTGCAAAAAAGACATTCAAGAATTTCAACCTGATGTGCTTATTTTCATTGATTATCCGGGTTTTAATATGCGAATTGCAAAATGGGCGAAGGAATTAGGAATGAAAACGCACTATTATATTTCGCCTCAAATTTGGGCTTGGAAAGAAAATAGAATTACGGATATTAAGCGAGATGTCGATAAAATGTATGTGATTTTGCCTTTCGAAAAAGATTTCTACGAAAAAAAGCATCATTATCCTGTTGAGTTTGTTGGTCATCCATTAATTGATGCCATTCAAAACCGAACAATTGTTGACGAAGTTGCTTTTAGAAAAGAACACAATTTAGACGAAAAACCAATTATAGCGCTATTGCCAGGAAGTCGCAAACAGGAAATTAAAAAAATGTTGAGCGTAATGTTGAGCGTGGTAAATGATTTTCCCGATCATCAATTTGTAATTGCTGGTGCCCCAAGTCAAGAATATTCCTTTTATGCTCCTTTTTTAAAAGCCAAAAACAGCCATTTTATTTCCAATAAAACGTATGATTTATTGAGTGTTTCAACTGCTGCTTTGGTTACTTCAGGCACGGCAACATTGGAAACGGCATTATTTAAAGTTCCCGAAGTCGTTTGCTATAAAGGAAGTTGGGCGTCTTACCAAATTGCGAAACGAATTGTGACTTTAAAATACATTTCGTTGGTGAATTTAATTATGGATAAGGAAGTTGTAACCGAATTAATTCAAGACAATTGCACTTCAAAAAATATTAAAATTGAACTTCAAAAACTATTGGAACCTAATTATAGAAAGCAAGTTTTGGAAAATTACAATGAATTAGAAAAGCAATTGGGCGGTAGCGGTGCAAGTGAAAAAACTGCGAAATTGATTGTACGAAACATCGTTTAAATTCGTTTAAATATTAAATGCATAAATTTGCAAAAAATAATTCTTTTGAAAAAACTACTTTACCTACTCGCAATATTAACATTCTTCGCCAGTTGCAAACCAACGTCAATAATAATCACTTCAAAATCTGAGGCTGAAAAAAAAGGCTTTTATCACACTCCAGAAGGCACAATTATTATAAAAACAGAGAAACAAAACAGAGCTGTTTCGACTATAAAAACCCCAAAGAAAGAACCTAAAAAAGACATAAAAAGCAGGTTAAGCACCGATGATAAATCGGATGATTTTGTTATTTCCAATAGCGACACGACGTATTTAGTAGAGCAGTTGATTAACGCTGCATCCGAGAATTTAGGTGCTAATTATAAAAGTGGCGGCACAACTCCCGAAGGTTATGATTGCTCAGGTTTGATGTTTGCAACGTTTAGTAAATTTGATATAATTCTACCCCGATCATCGAATGAAATGTCACGATTAGGAACTGTTTTAAACCCTGATGAAATCAAAAAAGGGGATTTAATTTTCTTTAGAACTAATGGAAAAAGCGTTATAAATCACGTTGGAATGGTTACCGAAGTGTTGCCGGACGAAATTAAATTTATTCATTCTGCAACTTCAAGTGGCGTGATTATTTCCTCTACAAAAGAACCATATTATAGTAAAACTTTTGCTCAAGCCAATCGCATTTATTCTACTTTGTAATTATTAGATAAAATTGACTACTTTAGAGGAATGAAAATACTTCAATTTCCTTTAACGAGAATCACCATTTGGTTTGTTTTTGGAATTTTGTTTTCCTTTTATACTTCTCCAAATCCAAATTTCGTCTTTATTTCAATTGGAATTTCTTTTTCATTACTTGTTTTAGCCTATTTTTTATCCAAAAACGATTTTATTCAAAAAATATATTTCGGGGCTTTTACCTATTTATTGTTTTTTCAAATAGGTATTTTCACACAAATTATAAATACCGATTCGTATCAAGCTGACAATTATATTCATCAAATTAAAAATGAAACCGATGAACATTCCGTTGAAGTCGTTTTGCGAGAAAAATTAAAAAGTTCGGTATTAAACGACCGATTTATTGGTGTTGTAAAACGAATTGACAATCGAGAAAGTTCTGGGAAAATTTTAGTTAATTTTCATAAAATAAAAGGAAATTCAAAACTCAATATTGGTTCTAATTTTCTAATAAAAGGAACAGTTTACAGACATAAAAACCCTATAAATCCTGACCAATTTGATTATGGAAAATATTTGACAAACAAATCTATTTTGGGTCAAATGTATGCCGATTCCTATCAAATAAAAATCAGCAAAACGACAGATAAAGACATTTGGTATTACTCCGATTTCCTTAGAAATAAAATTCTAAATAATCTCGAAAAAAGTAATTTTTCAAAGGATGAATTGCACGTTGTAGCGGCTTTAATTTTAGGACAACAACAAGATATTTCACCTGAAATATTACACGATTATCAATTTGCAGGTGCAATTCATATTTTGTCTGTTTCAGGATTACACGTTGGCTTTATTTTGTTGTTTATTACCTTTTTATTGAAGCCCTTGCGTAAAAATAAAGTTGGAAATACCATTCGATTAGTTACCATAATTGTATCGCTTTGGGGATTTGCAATATTAGCTGGACTTTCGCCATCGGTGGTGCGTTCTGTAACTATGTTTTCGTTTGTTGCCGTTGGAATGCACTTAAAAAGAAGCACCAATATTTTTCACACTTTATTGGTTTCGGTATTATTAATTTTACTTTTTCAACCTTCCTTTTTATTCGATGTTGGTTTTCAATTGAGTTATGTTGCGCTATTTTTTATCTTTTGGTTGCAACCATTATTAGAAAATTTATGGACGCCAAATAACAAAATAGCGATTTACTTTTGGGAAATTTTAACCGTTTCATTTGCCGCTCAAATTGGCGCTTTCCCATTAAGCATCTATTATTTTCATCAATTTCCGGGATTGTTTTTTGTAACCAACTTAATAATTATTCCTTTTTTGAGTGTGATTATGGCGTTGGGCGTTTTTGTTATGGTATTAGCCGCTTTTGATTATGTTCCTGAAATTCCAGCTAAAATATTAGAATACAGCATTTATATTTTAAATAAAACCATCAATTGGGTTGCTTCGTTTGAGCAATTTATCATTAAGGACATTCCTTTTAATTGGCAAATTTTATTGAGTTTGTACCTTTTAATTGTAGCGGTAATTATCTGGTTTAAAAAACCAACATTCCACAAATTAGCATTTGCATTAACTGCATTACTTTTATTTCAAACTACTTTTATTGTTACTCGATGGAACAATCAAAATCAAGAAGAATGGATTGTATTTAATATAAAGAAAAACACCTTAATCACTGAAAGAACTGGCGAAAAAGTGGTTGCCTTTTGCAATGACAGTATTCAAAAAGAAATAGCTACTAATCCGACACTGAAATCGTATTTAATTGCCAATTTTAGTTCTATTTCAAACCAAAAAAAGATTCAAAATGTATTTTATTTCAAGGATAAAAAAATTCTAATTTTGGATAGTTTGGGAATTTATGCGAAGAACATAAATCCTGATATTATTGTAATTACGCAATCGCCAAAATTGAATTTGGAAAGGTTATTAAAAACCTATAAACCTAAAATTATTGTTGCCGATGCATCCAATTTTAAAACCTATATAAAAGTTTGGGAAGCCACTTGTAGAAAAGAAAAAATCCCTTATCACGCAACTGGCGAAAAGGGATTTTATAGATTGAACTAAAAAATTTATTTCTTTTTAATAATTCCGTTGGCAACATTCAACCAGTTTTCTGGTCCGCCAGCAAGATATCCAGTACTTCCTAATTTATCGAAATTGGTTTTTCCATCAACTTTAGATGCGTTTACAAACCAAACTGTAGGATACCCCTGAACAGCAAAAAACTGTTGCAATTCGTTATTTTGCGCTGTTAATTCAGCAGACAAAGCGGTTCTTCTTGGGAAATCAACTTCTACAAGAACTACATTTTCTTTAGCCCAAGCAGCAAATTCTGGTTTTTTAAAAACTTCCGTTTGTAAACGAATACACCATCCGCACCAATCGCTACCTGTAAAGAAAAGCATCAATGGTTTTTTAGTTTTCTTTGAAATTTCCATTGCTTTGTTAAGGTTGTTGTTCCAAACTAATTCTTGAGCTTCAACAGCATAAGAGCCTATTACAAGCAATAAAGTGATAAGTATCTTTTTCATAATTTTTTTGTTTTTAATTGATATTCAAAAATAATGCCGAAATATCGGAAATTTATTTGACTTCCTGCATTAATTTTTTAACAAATGGTGAAATAATTATTAAAATTACACCTGCAACAAGTGCATAAATCGCTAATTGCCTATAACCATCTGCATAAATAGATAGTTTCTCTAAATTGGTAGCGTGTTCAGAAGCACTTGCAATATTGGCGCCTAATAAACCTGCAAAATATTGACCGTAAGCACTTGCTAAAAACCACATTCCCATCATTACAGCTTGTAGTTTTGCTGGTGATAATTTGGTCATAATTGACATCCCAATTGGTGACAAACATAATTCTCCAAAAGTGATTATAAACCACCCAAAAGTGAATAAATCAAGAGACGTTACTCCATTTGCGTCAGCGAAGAATTTAGTATAATAAAATACATAAAAACCGCCTGAAAGAAATAAAAATCCAAGTCCAAATTTCACAATTGTATTCGGTTCAATTTTTCTTTTACTCATCCAAAGCCAAGCCATTCCTACTAATGCCGCAAAAATAATTACGAATAATGAATTCGCAGAATTGTTTACGCCGTTAGGATCAAGAGGAATTCCAAGCACAGTTTTGTTTAAATTATTAGCTGCAAAAAGACTTAAAGAACCTCCGCTTTGCTCAAAAAATGCCCAAAAGAAAATAGAAAAAATAATAAATACCAGAGCGGCAACTAATTTTTTATTCTCCGCTAATGAAAAATTCCGCATTTCATAAGCCAAGTATAAAATTGAACAAGGCCCAATAATAAACATAAAAATATCTGTATATTGAGAATTGGAAACCAATAAAATGATGATTGGAATTATTACAATTGAACCAATATAAGTCAAATATTCATAGGTTTTTCTTTTAGAATCTGTCAAATCTAATAACGGCGAAATACCAATTTCTCCAAGACTTTTTTGCGTTTGCACAAATGTCAGCAAACTAATTACCATCACAATTGCGGCAAAACCGAATGCAAAATTCCATCTTAAATGTTCAGGAATAATTGAAGAAAACATCGAGCCATTTGCAACAGCAATACACAAATATCCACCAATTAATGCGCCTAAATTTACACCCGCATAAAACAATGAGAAACCGGCATCTCTCCTATTATCATCGTCTTTATAGAGTTTTCCAACCATTGTAGAAATATTAGGTTTGAAAAAACCTGTTCCTATTATGGTAAAACTTATTCCAAAGAAGAAAAATTGTTTCGGGTCGATTGCCAAAATAATACTTCCAACAATCATCAATAATCCACCCCAAAAAAGTGATTTTCTATAGCCTAAAATTTTATCGGCAAACAAACCCCCAATAAACGTAAATGCATAAACAAAAGCTTGCGTTGCGCCGTATTGCAAATTGGCAACTTCGTCATTCATCATTAATTGATTGACCATAAAAATGACCAACATTCCACGCATTCCGTAAAAACTGAAGCGTTCCCACATTTCACTAAAAAACAAGTACCACAATTGCTTGGGGTACTTGCCTTTAAAGTTTTGTATTTGTTCTATTGTTAAATT
>CANFVB010000026.1 GCA_947450355.1 Bacteroidota bacterium | reverse complement strand
GACAACCGAATAAAAAGAGAATCAAATATGCGGTTTTCGGTTCAGGAATTGAGGTTGTTTTACAAAGAATTTGAGGATGATTTTACGATTTTCTTCAATGACTTAAGAATTCATTCTACTGAAAAATTACTTTCTTTGTAATCAGAAAACAACGAGTAAAAAACACAAAAATGAGCTTTATTATTGATTTAGAAACTGCATTTAACAAAAATAGAAACCCAGAAAATGCTATTCCAATGGCGAAATACATGAAGAATCTATTTTCTTTCTATGGAATAAAAGCAGAACAAAGACGCACGATTTTCAAAGAAGTTTGCAAGGCAAATAAAGATGAATTGACTCAAAACTCACGAGAAATTGCTTGGAAATTAATTAATAAAGAGTTTCGAGAATTACACTATTGCGGCATTGAAATTTTAATAAAAAATCTTAAAAACAACTACCAAAAAGACGATATTAAACTCATTGAAAGACTATTAGTTACTAATTCTTGGTGGGATAGTGTGGATACAATTGCAAAATACATCTTAGGACACTATTTAATTGAATTCCCAGAGGAAACTGAAAAAGTAATCGAACGCTTTTCAAATTCCAAAAATATGTGGCTTAATAGAAGTGTGATTCTTTTTCAATTGGGATATAAGAAAAATACGAATTACGAACTGCTTTTTTCAGAATGTGAAAAGCATTCTCAATCTAAAGAATTTTTTATTCAAAAGGCAATTGGATGGGCATTACGAGAATATGGCGGCACAAATCCAAGTCTTGTAATCAATTTTGTAAATGCAACCCAATTAAAACCATTGAGCAAAAAAGAAGCCTTGAGAAAATTAATATAAATTTAAAATAATAGTAAATTAGCACTTTACAAAAAATCAATGTTCAAAAGATATATTTATAAAATTGAAAACTTAATTAGTTGGTCGCAATCAAAACTATCAGAAAAACAGTTTATTTTTCTGTCGAGTGTTTTGGTTGGAATATCGGCAGCCTTTGCTGTGATTGTGTTAAAGAGTTTTGCACATTCCGTATTTTCGTTTGCAACCGACATCAATGGAATATTAAAATTAAGTTTCATCAATAGTATTTTACCAATTATAGGGATTTTGCTGACTATATTTGTTGTAAAACGAGTTTTGGGCGGCACGATTGAAAAAGGAACATCTCAAATTTTGTTTGCCGTTGCAAAAAAATCGAGTGTAATTCCGAGAAAACAAATGTATGCTCAAATAGTAACAAGCTCGCTAACTGTTGGTTTGGGTGGTTCTGCAGGTTTAGAAAGTCCAATCGTAATTACGGGTGCAGCTTTTGGATCTAATTATGCGCAACGTTATAAATTGAGTTACAAAGACCGAACTTTACTAATAGGTTGTGGGGTTGCGGCAGGAATTGCAGCAGCTTTTAACGCTCCAATTGCAGGCGTTTTGTTCGCAATTGAAGTTTTATTGGTTGACGTTAGTATTTCAGCATTTACTCCTATAATGATTTCAGCGGCAACAGGTGCTTTGATTTCTGAAATTGTATTGGATGAAAGCATTTTATTGAATTTCAAGCAACAGCAAACCTTCGATTATCATAATATCCCGTATTATATTTTGCTTGGTATTTTTGCTGGATTTATTGCGGTTTATTATTCTCGAAACTTCCAAAAAGTAGAACATTTTTTTAGTAAAGTTAAATTAAGTCCTTATAAAAAGGGCTTTTTTGGCGCTTCCCTTTTAGCTATAATTATTTTTGTATTCCCAACATTATTTGGTGAAGGTTATGAAAGCATCAAAACTTTATCTGAAAATGATCCTGGACAATTACTAGAAAATACCTTATTTAGTGATTTCCGAAATAATAGTTGGGTCTTATTACTTTTTGTGGGCGCAACAATGTTATTGAAAGTTTTTGCAACAGGAATTACGCTCGGAAGTGGCGGAAATGGTGGGAATTTTGCTCCTTCCCTATTTTTAGGCTCTTATGCAGGATTTTTCTTTTCAAAACTTATAAATCTGTCAGGGTTTACAAAATTGCCAATCAGCAACTTTACAATGGTTGGAATGGCTGGAATTTTAAGTGGATTATTTCACGCACCATTGACCGCAATTTTTCTTATTGCAGAAATTACAGGCGGTTACGATTTAATGATTCCATTGATGATTGTATCCTCCATAAGTTTCGCAATTTCCAAGCGTTTTGAAAAACATTCTTTGGATGTAAAGAATTTAGCACGAAAAGGAAATGCATTTACAAGTAATAAAGACACGAATATTCTATCGACTTTGGATATTAATAAAATTATCCAAACCGATTATGAAACAGTTGGTTCCGAAGGGAATTTAGAAAAATTAGTCGAATTGATTTCACATTCAAACCAAGTGGTATTTGCGGTTGTAGATGAAAAACTAGAATTGTTGGGTGTAATTTATTTTAATGATATTCGAGAAATAATATTTAGTGCATTCAAAGTAAAATATACTCCAATTAAAGAAATAATGCAAAATCCTAAAGAGATTATTTATCCAACTGATAGTATGGAAACAGTTATGAATAAATTTGAAAACTCAAAAGTTGCTTTTCTTCCCGTAATTAAAAACGGGAAATATTTTGGTTTTATATCCAAATCTATTGCGCTTGAAGCCTATAGAAGCAAATTAAAATCGATGACGATAGAATAAATTATGCTAAAATAGTTCCTGAGATTATTATTTGTATTAACAAAATCTTCATAAGCGTTGTATCGAAAATTTAAATCAAAATGGTAACTTTGCGTTTTGATGCAAATTATGTTAGAAACTGATAATAATATTGAAGTATTAGGGGCGCGAGTTCATAATCTTAAAAATATAGACGTTACCATTCCCAGAGAAAAATTGGTTGTGATTACTGGACTTTCGGGTTCGGGAAAATCGTCTTTGGCGTTTGATACTATTTATGCCGAAGGACAACGTCGGTATGTAGAAACTTTTTCTGCGTATGCTCGACAGTTTCTTGGTGGTTTAGAACGTCCCGATGTTGACAAAATTGACGGACTTTCACCAGTTATTGCCATTGAACAAAAAACAACTAGCAAAAGTCCTCGCTCAACGGTGGGAACTATTACAGAAATATACGATTTTTTGCGTTTGCTTTATGCGCGTGGCGGCGATGCATACAGTTATAATACGGGTGAAAAAATGGTTTCCTATAATGACGACCAAATCAAAGAATTGATTACGAAAGATTTTATCGGCAAGCGAATCAATATTCTTGCGCCTGTAATTAGAGCTCGAAAAGGACATTATGGTGAATTATTCCAGCAAATTGCAAAGCAAGGATTTCTAAAAGTTCGTGTAAATGGTGAAATAAAAGACATAACGGCTGGAATGAAATTAGACCGTTATAAAACCCACGATATTGAAATTGTAATTGACAGAATTGCAGTTGATTCTTCAGTTGAAAATGAAAAAAGATTAACTGACAGCATCAAAACGGCGATGTATCACGGTGAAAATGTTTTGATGATTTTAGATCAAGATACCAACCAAGTTCGTTTTTTTAGTCGGAATTTGATGTGTCCAACTACAGGAATTTCCTATCAAAATCCAGAACCGAATATATTTTCATTCAATTCGCCAAAAGGTGCTTGTGAACATTGTAATGGTTTAGGAACGGTTAATGAAATTAACATTAAAAAGATAATTCCAAATCCAAAAATATCGATTAAAAGTGGAGGTTTTGCGCCTTTAGGCGAATATAAATCAACTTGGATTTTCAAGCAATTGGAAATTATTGGAGAGAAATTTGATTTCAAATTATCAGATTCTATAGAACGTATTTCTGAGGAAGCGATGGATATGATTTTGAACGGTGGAAAAGAAAAATTTTCTGTTGCATCGAAAACATTGGGGATTACGAAGGAATATAAAATTGAATTTGAAGGGATTTCACATTTTATAAAAAACCAACACGACGAAAGTGGTTCAGCAACAATAAAACGTTGGGCTTCTGGATTTATGGACGAAGTGAAATGTCCAGTTTGCGAAGGAACGAGATTAAAAAAAGAAGCATTGTTTTTTAAAATAAATGAAAAAAATATTGCTGAATTATGCGATTTGGATATTTCAGATTTAACAAAATGGTTTCACGATTTGCATAATCATTTGTCTGACAAACAAACGCTTATAGCTACCGAAGTAATTAAAGAGATTAAGGATAGATTGAACTTTTTGATGAATGTTGGTTTGGATTATTTAGCTTTAAGCCGAAGTTCAAAATCACTATCTGGTGGCGAAGCACAACGCATTCGATTGGCAACACAAATTGGTTCGCAATTGGTTGGTGTTTTGTATATTTTGGATGAACCGAGTATCGGTTTGCACCAAAGAGACAACGATAAATTAATTCATTCTTTGGAGCAATTGCGAGATTTAGGAAATTCTGTGATTGTGGTTGAACACGACAAAGATATGATTGAACGCGCCGATTATGTAATCGATATTGGTCCAAAAGCAGGAAAATTTGGAGGTGAAATAATTAGTAAAGGAACACCGGCTGAAATCTTGAAAGACCATACAATTACAGCAATGTATCTTAATGGAGAAATGAAAATTGAAATTCCAAAAAAGAGACGTGAAGGCAACGGAAAGTTCTTGAAATTGACTGGAGCTACGGGAAATAACTTGAAAAACGTTACTATTGAAATGCCGTTAGGGCAACTTATTTGTGTGACAGGCGTTTCTGGAAGTGGAAAATCGACATTGATAAATGAAACGCTTTATCCTATTTTGAATGCCTTTTATTTTAATGGCGTTAAAAAACCAAAACCGTACAAGAAAATTGAAGGTTTGGAGCATATTGATAAAGTTATTGATATTGACCAAAGTCCGATTGGAAGAACGCCACGTTCAAATCCTGCGACTTATACCGAAGTTTTTACGGAAATTAGAAACTTGTTTACGATGACTTCTGAAAGTATGATTCGGGGTTATAAAGCAGGAAGATTTAGTTTTAATGTGAAAGGTGGAAGATGCGAAACCTGTGAAGGTTCGGGAGTTCGAACGATAGAAATGAACTTTTTACCCGATGTTTATGTTGAATGTGAAACGTGCCAAGGGAAGCGATTTAATAGGGAAACTTTGGAAATTCGGTTTAAGGGAAAATCGATTTCAGATGTTTTAAATATGACGGTTGACGAAGCGGTTCCGTTTTTTGAAATGATTCCGAAGATATATAGAAAAGTAAAAACAATTCAGGATGTTGGTTTGGGCTATATCACTCTTGGTCAGCAAAGTACGACGCTTTCTGGTGGTGAAGCGCAACGGATTAAATTGGCTGGTGAATTGTCTAAAAAAGATACAGGAAATACGTTTTATATTCTTGATGAACCTACCACGGGATTGCATTTTGAGGATATTCGGGTTTTGATGGATGTGATAAATAAATTGGTTGATAAAGGCAACACGATTTTGATTATTGAACATAATATGGACGTAATTAAATTGGCAGATTATATAATTGATATTGGTCCTGAAGGCGGAAAAGGCGGAGGAGAAGTTGTTGCGAAAGGAAAACCCGAAGAAATTGTAAAAAATAAAAAAAGCTATACGGCACAATTTTTAAAAAAAGAGTTACTTTAGTAGGCTGAAAATTTATTTACTTAATTTTAAATTAAAAAAGTAATTTAGTCGAGAAGCTTAGCCCCGATGGAAGTGAAAATCCCTTGCTTTTTAGCAAGGATTGCAACGGACAGCGGGAAATAGCTCCAAAAAAAAATAAAAAAAACACTTATGAAATTAGAAGATTTTGACAATGATGAGGACAAAGTGATTCAAGATAAACTGAAACAAAAGACCTGGAATGAGATTCGAGCCAACGATTCTTGGGCGATTTTCAAGATTATGGCGGAGTTTGTGAATGGTTATGAAAGCATGAGTCGGATTGGGCCTTGTGTGACTATTTTTGGTTCGGCGAGAACAAAAACTGATGATCCATTTTATTTATTGGCAGAGAAAATTGCCTATAAAATTGGAAAAGCTGGTTATGGAGTTATCACTGGTGGCGGCCCTGGAATTATGGAAGCGGGTAATAAAGGCGCAAGTTTAGGCGGCGGAGCATCTGTGGGATTGAATATTGATTTGCCATTTGAGCAACATTATAATCCATATATTGACCGAGATAAAAACTTGAATTTTGATTATTTCTTTGTGAGAAAAGTGATGTTTGTGAAATATTCTCAAGGATTTGTAATTATGCCAGGTGGATTTGGAACTTTGGATGAAATGTTTGAGGCAATTACGTTAATTCAGACGAAAAAAATAGGGAAATTTCCAATAATATTAGTTGGTAGATCGTTTTGGTCGGGCTTGATGGAATGGATAAAAACGGTTTTAATAGAGCAATATAACAATGTGAGTGCTGACGATTTGAAGTTAATTAAAATCGTAGATACTGAAGATGAAGTCATTGAGGTGATTGATGCCTTCTATAAAAAATATAATTTATCACCAAATTTTTAAATGTAAAGCTGTCTAAAAAACAGCTTTATTTTTTTGGGATAATTGATAAATTAATGTGTCAAAATTTGTAAATTGATTTATTAAAAAATGTGATTTGAAACCTTATTTTAAAATATTTACTTCCCTTTTGGTTTTATTTGTTTCAGCAAATAGCTTTGCGCAACACCATTCTCAAATTAATGTGGAAGTGAATATGGCGACAAAAACGCTGAATATTCAACAGGAACTCACTTTTTTTAACCAATCTGAAGACACGCTAAAAACGATTGTTTTGAACGATTGGATTCATGCTTATTCCTCTAGAAATACGGCTTTAGCAGAACGATTTTCCGATGAATTTTACAGAGAATTTCATTTGGCGAGTGAAAAAGAACGTGGAAGCACCAATAATTTAACGATTATTGATAACTCAAATTTGTTTTTATCATGGAAAAGACCAGAAGATAATTCCGATTTTATAGCTGTTGAATTGAGGACTAAATTGGCTCCAAATGAAAAAATTATTTTGCATCTTACGTATTCGGTTAAAATTCCGAGTGATAAATTCACGAAATATGGCTATTCTGAAGATGGCGGAATGAATTTGAAAAACTGGTTCCTTACTCCTGCCCGATTTGAAAATCACGATTTTGTTCAATATGATAATAATAATTTAGATGATATTTCGAATGCGGTTTCAAATTTTGATATTGATTTAAAAATCCCGAAAAACGTATTTGCAACAACAGATTTGAATAGTGCAAAAATTGAATCGAATACTTTGTTTTCAAATTATAAATTAGATGGTAAAAACAGAACGGATTTCAGTCTTTTCATAGAACCAAAAATTAGTTTTTATAATTTTAAAAATAGCATTGTAAATGTTGCTATTAATTTGAAAGAAACAAAGATTAATACCATTCAAGAAGCTGTTGTTGTTGATAAAGTAGTGACTTTTGTAGATGAATTAATTGGTCATTATCCATTTGAAAAAATCACTATTTCGCAAGTTGATTATGAGCGAAATCCGTTTTACGGACTCAATCAATTGCCTTCGTTTTTGAGTCCATTTCCTGATGAATTTATATTTGAAATTAAGTTTTTAAAGACGTATTTGAATAACTATTTAAAAAACAGTTTGCCATTGAATCCACGAAAAGACAATTGGATTTACGATGGGATTCAGGTGTATGCGATGATGAAATATATTGATGAAAATCATCCTGATATGAAAATGTTAGGATCCTTATCAACCTACAAATTATTGAAAGGTTTCAATTTGACAAATGTCAATTTTAATGAGCAATACAGCTATTATTATATGTTAATGGCGAGGAAAAATTTAGATCAGCCGCTTGGAAATCCTAAAAATACTTTAATAAAATTTAACGAACAAATTGCCAGTAAATACAGAGCAGGATTGAGTTTTCGCTACTTGGACGATTATTTAGGAGAAGGTGCAATTCCAACAAGTCTTCGTCAGTTTTATGATACTTTCAAAGGGAAACAAGTTGAACGATTGGATTTTGAAACTATTATTAAAGCAAATTCAAAGAAAGAAATCGGTTGGTTTTTCAAAACAATTATCGATTCCAGAGACATCATAGATTATAAGTTTTCAAAGGTTTCAAAAACAAAAGACAGCATTACTTTTTCAATAAATAATAAAACTGGAGTTATCGTTCCAATTCCGGTTTATGGTGTTAAAAAAGATGAAATTGTATTTAAAAAATGGATTGATTCTAAAAACATAGACAGCACTTTTACCATTGATAGAAAAAATGTGGATAAAATTGTTTTGAATTATAAAAATGAAGTTCCAGAATATAATTTGAGAAATAATTGGAAATCATTGAAAGGGTTTTATCCGAATAATAGACCGATAAAATTCACATTTATGAAGGATTTGGAAGATCCCTATTACAATCAAATATTATATGTTCCAACATTAACCTATAATTTATATGATGGATTATCGCCAGGTTTAAGACTTCATAACAAGTCAATATTAGACAAACCCTTTACATTTGATGTAAATCCAGCGTATTCAACTACTTCAAGATCTTTGTCTGGCGGGGCTTCTTTTGATATAAACAAAAATTATAGAGATGGAAATTTGTATAACATTAGATATTCAGTGTCTGGGGATTATTTTCATTATGCTCCAGATGCAACCTATCAAAAATTAAATCCATCGGTTCAATTTAGGTTCAGAGAAAGTGATTTTAGAGACAATAGAAAACAATTGATTTTAATTCGGCAAGTATTGGTAAATAGAGAAAAAAGCAATTATATCATAGACAATACAACAGAAAATTACTCTGTTTTTAATGTCAAATATTTAAATACAAAAACAGAACTTGTCAATCATTTTAATTTAATTACTGATTTTCAAATTTCTTCAAAATTCGGAAAATTAGCAGGTCAAATTCAGTATAGAAAATTATTTGATGACAATCGAGAATTTAATTTTCGTTTTTATGCAGCAGGTTTTTTATACAATACTACAAATTCCAATTTTTTTAGTTTTGCTTTGGATCGACCAACCGATTATCTATTTGACTATAATTATTATGGAAGGTCTGAAAGCACTGGTTTTTTTAGTCAACAATTCATACTAGCAGATGGTGGATTCAAATCAAAATTAGATACACCATTTGCAAATCAATGGATTACGACCGTAAATACAGGTTATACAATTTGGAATTTTGTTGAAGCTTATAGCGATTTTGGATTGCTAAAAAATAAATTTATTGACCCAAAATTCGTTTATGATAGTGGAATTCGATTAAATTTAGTAACCAATTATTTTGAATTTTATTTTCCAGTATATTCAAATAATGGATGGGAAGTTTCTCAATATAGGTACAATGAAAAAATTCGATTTGTAATAACATTTGACCCTAAATTATTGATTAATCTTTTCACAAGAAAATGGTTCTAAATAATAGCAAAGTCTTAAATTAGTTGCTATATATATAATAAAAATGCAATTTTATAGATAATTATTTAAAATATACTTACATATCAATACTATTATTATTGATAATTTAATTATATTTTATTCAAAGCATTATGTAAATAGATAGATTTTACATATTTTTGTTAAAATTTCCAATAAAGAAATAATTATGAAACAATCAGAAACTGCAGCATTGACATTTGAAGATTTTAAAATCGAAGTTTTAAACGATTATAAAATTGCGTGTATTAGTCGGGAATGCAGTTTGTTAGGAAGACGTGAAGTTCTAACTGGGAAAGCCAAGTTTGGTATTTTTGGTGACGGAAAAGAAGTGCCACAATTGGCGATGGCAAAAGCATTTCAAAAAGGAGATTTTAGATCTGGATATTATCGAGATCAAACTTTTATGATGGCGATTGGACATTTGACAATTCAGCAATTTTTTGCAGGTTTGTACGGACATACTGACATTGAACACGATCCGATGAGTGCAGGACGTCAAATGGGTGGACACTTTGCAACACATTCACTTGATGAAAATGGAAATTGGAATGATTTAACGCAACAAAAAAATTCAAGTGCCGACATTTCCCCAACTGCGGGTCAAATGCCGAGATTACTTGGATTGGCGCAAGCCTCAAAAATATATAGAAACGTTAAGGGGTTAGAGGATAAAACTAAATTTTCTATCAATGGAAATGAAGTGGCTTGGGGAACAATTGGTAATGCTTCAACTTCAGAAGGATTGTTTTTTGAAACTATAAATGCTGCTGGAGTGCTTCAAGTTCCTGTAGTTATGAGTGTTTGGGATGATGAATACGGAATTTCGGTTCACGCAAAATACCAAACTACAAAAGAAAATATTTCAGAAATATTGAAAGGTTTTCAAAGAGACACTAATAATGAAGGCTATGAAATTTTGACTGTAAAAGGTTGGGATTACCCAAGTTTGATAGACGTTTATCAAAAAGCAGCCAAAATAGCAAGAGAAGAACATGTTCCCGTTTTGATACATGTTCGAGAATTGACTCAACCACAAGGACATTCCACTTCAGGTTCTCACGAAAGGTATAAAAATGCCGAAAGATTAGAATGGGAAGCAGATTTTGATTGTTTGAAACAAATGAAAAAATGGTTGATTGAAAATGGATTTTCCACAGAAGAAAATCTTGAATCTATAGCAAGTCAAGCCAAAAAAGACGTTTTAGAAGGAAAGAAAGCCGCTTGGAATGCATTTGTATCACCTATAAAAGCCGAACAATTAGAATTAGTAAACTTACTTAAAGAAATAGGCAAAACCTCAAAAAATAGTGCTTATATAGAACAATTTGCGAGTGATTTGGCTGCAATAAAGGAGCCGCTTAGAAAAGACGTGCTTTCGACAGCAAGAAAAATTTTAAGAAAAATAGTTGCTGAAAACGATAAAAGTAAATTGGCAAAATGGATTACGGATGTCATTTCAAAAGTTCAACCTAAATTCAGTTCTCATTTATATTCCGAATCAAAGGAAAATGTATATTCTGTTAAAGAAGTACTTCCCGAATTTGATGAAAACTCAATTGAAGTTGATGCAAGAATGATTTTAAGAGATAATTTTGATGCTCTTTTTACAAAATTTCCAGAAGTATTGGTTTTTGGTGAAGATGCTGGAAATATTGGTGATGTAAATCAAGGTTTGGAAGGAATGCAAGAGAAATACGGTGCGCTTCGAGTTGCCGATGTAGGAATTAGAGAAGCTTCAATAATTGGGCAAGGAATTGGAATGGCGATGCGTGGATTGCGACCAATTGCAGAAATTCAATATTTAGATTATCTTTTATATGGTATTCAAATAATGAGTGATGACTTAGCTACGCTGCAATACAGAACTGCAGGTCGTCAAAAAGCACCATTAATAATTAGAACACGTGGTCACCGATTAGAAGGAATTTGGCACGCCGGTTCCCCTATGGGAATGATAGTGAATGCGCTACGTGGGATTCCTATTTTGGTTCCTCGAAATATGACAAAAGCAGCAGGTTTTTATAACACTTTACTGGCAACAGACGAGCCTGCATTGGTTATAGAATGTTTGAATGGATACCGTTTAAAAGAGAAAATGCCTTTGAATTTAGGTGAATTTAAAACACCAATTGGCGTTGTTGAAACTATTAAAGAAGGTAAAGACATTACTGTAGTTTCTTATGGTTCCACATTACGATTAGTTGAACAAGCTGCAAAAGAATTGTTAGAAATTGGAATTGATATTGAAATCATTGATGTTCAATCACTTTTGCCGTTTGATATTAATCATGATATTCTAAAAAGTATTTCTAAAACAAATCGATTATTAGTAGTTGATGAAGATGTTCCTGGCGGAGGTTCTGCGTATATTCTTCAACAAATTTTAGAAGTTCAAAAAGGATATTTTCAATTGGATAACCAACCAAAAACACTAACTTCTCAATCTCACCGACCTGCTTATGGAACTGATGGGGATTATTTTTCAAAACCATCCGCAGAAGATATTTATGAAAAAATATATGAAATGATGAGCGAAGATAATTCTTTGAAATATCCAAATTTGTACTAAGTTTTAATAGAATCTACAGTCAAAATAAATTCGTTTTTAACCATTGCGATATTTAACTGTATATTATTAAATTGTTTTTTTTATAAAAAAAATGTAATATTTAAAACTAAATATTATATTTGTCAAAAATTTATACTAAAATCAATCCCTCTGATTATGAAAAAAATTATCTTAATTAATTTTTTAGCGCTTACTTTTATAAGTAATTACGCTCAAACAAACAAAAATTCAGTAGATAAATCAGTTACTACTGAAACAAAGAAAGAAGTTTCAAGCTATAATAAATGGTCGCTTGAATTTAGCTCAGGCCAAAGCAAAGGAGTAAAACCTTATACTCCAGGTTATTACTCCAGTAAATCTAATACATTTATTGGGAATTTTAATTTCAATAACTTTAATTTAGGAGTTCGTTATATGTTCAGTCCTAAATTTGGATTGAAAGCAACATTATCATCAGATAAATTAGCTAACGCATCCGATACAGATAGTAAAAAATTTGAAACACAACAATACCGGTTTGGTGTAGAAGGTGTAATTAATGCTTGTAGATTATTTGATATTCAAGATCAATTAGGATCATTTAGCTTGTTAATTCATGGTGGAGTTCAAATTTCAAGTTTAACACCTAAATTAGATACTGGAATTGACGTTTTAACTGGATTAGGTTCTAATTACAATAATACTGAACATAATATTGGTGTAATTTACGGTGTAACTCCCGAATATAAAATTACTAAAAAAATAGCTGTTACAGTAGATTTTAGTGTTTTATCTAATTTTAGACAACACTATGCTTGGGATGGTCATAATTCTGACCCAAACAATAATCTAGCTGGACAAATGATAAGTGGCGGTTTTGGAGTTAGTTACTCTTTTGGAAGCAAAGAAATTCATGGAGACTGGGCTAAAATCATCAGTAAAGAAGAAGCTAAAATAGAAGCATTACAAAAGAAAATTGCCGATATTGAAACTTTAATGAATGATACTGACAAAGACGGTGTGCCAGATTATTTAGATACAGAAAACAGCTCAATTGCTGGAGTTGCAGTTGATACAAGAGGTAAAATGGTAGATTTAAATAAAAACAGTGTTCCAGATGAACTTGAAAAATATTTAGCAAATGGATATGTTGATAAATCTACATTTACTAAATCTTCAGAAGTTTTAGATGCAGATTTTGTAAAAAAATTAATTAATGGTGGTTATGTTACCACATATTTTGAAACAAATAAATCAACGCCGACAAATGTTTCTACTGAAGGAATTGATTTTATTTTATCATATTTAAGAAACAATCCAACAGCATCTGTTGATGTTATTGGTAACTCAGACGAAATAGGTAGCGCAAATTATAATAACAAATTAGCAATTGCAAGAGCTACAAGCGTAAAAAACACATTGGTTAAAGCTGGAATAGATGCAGCAAGATTAAATGTTATTTCTAAAGGTGAAGATTCAACAGTTGATGTTTCATCGGATAATGCGAGACGTTTAGTAAGAAGAGTTACATTTAGAGTTAAATAATCTTTAACTTATAATTTTAATCCGCTATAGAGATATAGCGGATTTTTTTTTTAAAATTAATTTATAAAACCGTTTTAAAATTCCAATTTCAAAATTAACTATTTTGGCAAATAGAATTTTTTCAAGAATTTAAAAAACCAAAAAAAAGTTTCTATCTACAAATAGCAATCGTTATATTTGCAACAATATAAAATTAACAAATGAAAATATCGTACAACTGGTTAAAACAATTCATCAAAACTGATTTAAATTCAGAAGAAACTGCCGCTATTTTAACCGATTTAGGATTGGAAGTAGAGGGAGTTGAAAAATATGAAAGTTTAAAAGGTGGTTTAGAAGGTGTTGTAATTGGACACGTTTTGACGTGCGTCCAACATACAAATGCCGATAAATTGAAAGTTACAACAGTTGATATTGGTACTGGAAATCCAATTCAGATAGTTTGCGGCGCTTCAAACGTTGGGGTGGGACAAAAAGTTCCCGTTGCTACAATTGGAACAAAATTATACGACAAAGTAGGGAACTCATTTGAAATAAAAAAAGGAAAAATTCGTGGTGAAGAAAGTCACGGAATGATTTGTGCCGAAGATGAGTTAGGTCTTAGTGACAGTCATGACGGAATTATGATTCTTGGTACTGAATTGCTTCCTGGCACACCCGCTTCAAAAGTATTTAATATAGAAACGGATGAGGTTTTCGAAATTGGTTTAACACCAAATCGCGCAGACGCAATGAGTCATTGGGGAGTTGCAAGAGATTTACGCGCAGGACTAATCCAAAAAAACAGTATTCAATCTGAATTAATTACACCATCCGTAAATAAATTCAAAGTAGATAAAAGAACACTAAAAATTGATGTAAAAGTAGAAAATACAAAATTAGCACCGAGATATTGTGGCGTAACAATTTCGGGAGTTACCATAAAACCATCCCCAGAATGGTTGAGAAACAGACTTAAATCTATTGGGTTAACACCAAAAAATAATATTGTAGATGTTACTAATTATGTTTTACACGAAATTGGGCAACCGCTTCATGCCTTTGATGCTGCCAAAATTAATGGAAATATAATTGTAAAAACACTTGCTTCAGGAACAAAATTCACCACATTAGACGGAATTGAAAGAAGTATGCATGAGGAAGATTTAATGATTTGTGATGAAAAAGAACCTCTTTGTATTGCAGGAGTTTTTGGAGGACAAAATTCAGGAGTCTCAGAAAATACCAATACTATCTTTTTAGAAAGCGCCTATTTTAATCCTGTTTCTGTTCGTAAAACAGCCAAAAGACATAATTTGAGCACGGATGCTTCCTTCAGATTTGAAAGGGGAATTGACCCGACAATCACAGAATATGCTTTAAAACGAGCTGCGATTTTAATTCAAGAAGTTGCTGGCGGAGAAATTACTTCTGATATTATTGATATTTATAATAAGAAAATTGAAGATTTTTCAGTAGTTTTAAATTTCAATAATGTATCAAAAATTATTGGTCAAGAAATCCCAAAAGAAACCATCAAGAAAATTTTAGTTTCCTTAGATATTAAAGTAACAAGCGTTTCAGAATCAAGTTTAGGACTTGTAATTCCTGCTTATCGTGTTGATGTGAAGCGTGAAATTGATGTAATTGAAGAATTATTGAGAGTTTACGGGTACAACAATATCAATTTTACCAAAAAATTAAACGCTACAGTTTCAAATTCAGGAAGAACTGAAGATTATAAAGTTCAAAATATCATTGCAAATCAATTGACATCTTTAGGATTCAATGAAATGATGGCTAATTCCTTGACAACGCCTGACTATATCAAATTATCAGAAAATTTAAGAGAAGAATTTAATATTTTGATTTTGAATCCGTTGAGTAATGATTTGTCTGCAATGCGACAATCGTTATTGTTTTCAGGATTAGAAGCGGTTTCATTTAATATCAATCGTAGAAATTCCGATTTAAAATTATTTGAATTTGGAAAAACCTATCATAAATTACCTTCAGGATTTGATGAACCAAAACATTTAACACTGTTTACAACTGGAAATCGATTGGGAGAAAGTTGGACAAATGCTCAAAAACCATCTGACTTTTTCTTATTTAAAGGCTATGTAAATACAATATTATCGCGTTTAGGAATTAACAAAATTCAATACAAACCAGTAACTTCCGATGTTTTTGCTGAAGGAATTGCAATTGCTGCTGGAACTGATATTTTAGTAGAATTTGGAACCGTTAAAAAATCCATATTAAAACATTTTGACGTCAAGCAAGAGGTTTTTTATGCTGATTTCAATTGGAATGCGATTTTAAAATCACTTTCTAACAAAATTAAATTTACAGAAATCCCTAAATACCCGGGAGTTCGTAGAGATTTAGCACTATTAATTGATGAAAAGACAACTTTTGAAGAAGTGTATAACATTGCGCGTCAAACCGAGAAAACATTATTAAAAGACATTACGCTTTTTGACGTATATATAGGTACGAATTTACCCGAAGGAAAAAAATCGTATGCAGTGAGTTTCACGATTCAAGATGATTCTAAAACATTAACAGACTCACAAATAGAAAAAATCATGAGTAAACTTCAATCGAATTTTGAAACGCAACTTGGTGCTCAATTACGCTAGTTCATTAATCATTATCAATTTCATTAATATAAATTAGCTGAAATTCAATTTCATAAAATTTTATTAAATTACATCTTAAATATTTTACATTTTATAAAATATTTTATTTTTGTTACTCAATATTCAAGTTATTAAAACAATAAGTTTATTTTATATTAATATGAAAAAATTAATTTTAGCATTACTTTTTCTTTGCTTTATAAATTCAGTGAAAGCTCAGAATTCTTACGACATAAAAATCAATTTAAAAAATTGTAAAGACACCCTAGCCTACTTAACTTTTTATCAGTTTGATAAAAATATGATTGTGGATACTTGTACTCAGATAAAGAATGGAAGAATTATATTTAGTGGTAAGAAAAAACTAGATAAAGGAATTTATTCCCTTATAGGTCAAGGAAAATCTATTTATTTTGATTTTTTTATTGATGATAAAACCCAAAAATTAGAGATTAATAGTGATGAAATTTTTAATTTCAGAGCAGCATTAACATGTACAAACTCTAAATTAGAAAATGATTTTTTTAAATATATTCAATATTTTGATGTCCAAAAAAACGAATTTGATGCACATCTATTAAAAACAAAAGGTATGAATAAAAAAGATTCAATAGCTTTTGTATCGGGCAAACAAAAAATAATCAATGAAAACATTGAAAATTACGAAAATGAATTTGTTATAAAAAATAAAGGAACTTTCATTGGTGACGCACTAAATTTAAAAATTGAAAAATACCTCAAAGACATTCCAAAAGCATCAAATGGGAGACCTGATAGTATTGCTGTTTATAATTACTATAAAAAACATTATTGGGACAATGTCGATTTTAAAGAAGATGGGCTTGTTAGAACACCATTTTTTGCAGGTCGATTAAAACGATATTTCGAATCGGTAGTTGTAAGACACCCAGATTCTGTTTCTGTTGAAATAGATAGAATAATGAAGCAAACTGTTGAAGGTTCCTTAATGTTCAAGTTATTATTAGCGCATTTTGTATCAACTTACGAAACTTCAAAAGTAATGGGTTTTGACAAAGTATTTGTTCATATTGTTGACAACTATTTCAAAACTGGAAAAGCAAAAGACCTTTATAACGACGATAATATTGTTAAAAATATTATTGATCGCGCAGCAATACTTCGCCCCTTATTAATAGGTGAAATTGCTCCAGAACTTCCCATGATACCGATAGAAAGTCATGATAAAATTGCTAAAATGGGGTTTGAAACCGCCAAAACTAGTGAGGAAGTAACAAAACTATTTTACGCAAATACACAAGAAATTGAGAGAACATTTCTTAAACTTCATTCAATAAAAGCCGAATATCTACTATTAGTTTTTTGGGATGTAGATTGCAGCCACTGTAAAGTTGAAATTCCTAAATTAATAGAAATTTATCATCAATTGCAAAAAGAGAAAAAGGACGTAAAAGTATTTTGTGTGTACACACAGCAAGAATTTGAGGCGTATCAAAAATATGTTACCGAGAAAAATCTTGATTGGATAAATGTATATGACGGAGTGCATTACAACAACTTGAAAGACAAATACGACATTTACTCCACACCTGTTATTTACATTTTAGACAAAAACAAAAGGATAAAAGCAAAAAGAATAGATGTAGATCAAATAAAACCAATACTAGATGTTCTGGAAGCTGAAAAAAAAGTAAAATAAGCCGATTACAGTAAAGTCGAGCCAAATATTTTATTAGTGAAGTTTAATAAATAAAGCTACTTTCAACTCTTTGGGCTGTCACATCAGCACCAGAATTACAGTTCCAACTTCGTGGAATTGGTATTTCGGAATAAGATTATAAATAAACGGTGAAATTGTTAAAAATCCAACTACCAATAATTATGTTGCCAATTATGAAATTAGACCCATTTTTTGACAATAAATATGAGTTTGAATTTGGAATTGGACGAGGAACAACACTAAGCTCTGACATTTGGAATATGAAATTAATTTAGAGTCAACGCATTAGTTGACAAAAAACATATAAGTAAAAATTAGAATAAAAAACACAACAAACCATATTTAAATGTACTTTCGCACCTTAAATAAAGAATTAGAGTATGGAAAGAGCATTAAACAAACGCAGCGATTCAAAATGTGAATTGTGTGCTGCATCAGAAAACCTAAAAGTATTTGCCGTTTTACCAACTAAAAAAGGTGGTTTAGACGAAAGCATATTGGCTTGCAAAACGTGCATCGACCAAATAGAAACCTCAGGAAACGAAGATTTAAACCATTGGAGATGTCTAAACGACAGCATGTGGAACGAAAATGTAGCCGTTCAAGTTGTGGCGTGGAGAATGTTAAGTCGATTGCGAGCTGCGGGTTGGCCAAAAGAATTGTTAGACATGATGTATTTTGATGACGAAACTTTAGCATGGGCACAAGCCACTGGCGAAGGCGAAGATGACGAAAACAAAATCGTTCACCGTGATGTAAATGGCGTTATTTTGGCTACAGGAGACTCCGTAGTTTTGATTAAAGATTTGAAAGTTAAAGGTTCTAGCATGGTTGCTAAACAAGGAACTTCTGTTAGAAACATTCGATTGGACCACGAAAATGCCGAATACATTGAAGGCAGAGTTGACGGACAAACTATTGTGATTATCACGCAATATGTGAAGAAAATATAAATAGTAGTTAGCAAAAAACGAAAACATCCTGAGAAATCAAGACATTTTCGTTTTTTTATATTTTTATGTCGGTTGTTTAATCTTCTTATTCTGAAATCTGAAATCTGAAATCTGAAATCTGAAATCTGAAATCTGAAATCTGAAATCTGAAACCTGAACACTACTCTACTCCTCCACTTTCTTAACCACTTTTCTAGCCACTTCAATTTTAAACTTCTTCCCTTTCATTTTTTCTTCTCGAATATTCTGCAATAAATCTTTAACTTTATTGAATTTTACAGCTGCAAACGAAATGAAATCTTTCACTTCTATCAATCCTAAATCACCTTTTTCGAGTTTTCCTTTTTGAGAAAAGAAACCTACAATATCAATTTTATTCAACTTATTTTTCTTTCCGCCGCTGATGTAAATCGTTTGAAATTCAGGTGGTTTTGGCAAAGCTGTAGCATTTTCAATTTTCAACGCTTCCATTCCATAATCGATGTAATCCATCTTTTTCTCGCTTTCGTGAGCGATAATATAAGCCGTTCCTGAAGCCAACATACGAGCGGTTCTTCCGTTTCTGTGCGTAAATTCGTCATCTTTTGAAGGCAAATGATAATGAATAACGTGTTTCATTTCTGGAATATCCAATCCACGAGCCGCCAAATCAGTAGTTACCAAATAGCTCACACTTCCATTTCTGAACTGAATTAAGGCGCGTTCACGTTCGTCCTGATCCATTCCGCCGTGATAATAAGTAGCATAAATTCCTTTTTCGTTCAACGTATCGCTGATGCGTTCAGCAGCATCACGGTGGTTGCAAAAAATCAATGCCGATTGCGATTTTAAAGTACAAATCAAGTTGAACAAACTTCCTATTTTGTCTTTTTCTTTAGAAACCACTAATTTCATAGACAAATTCGTGCGTTCTTCTTCGGCAGGAATATAATCCAAAATAGTAGGATTGATTACTCTTGTATATTTTGGAATTTCAATATCAGAAGTTGCCGAAACCAAAACACGCTTGTTAAGTTTTGATAATTTCCCAATGATAAATGACATTTGCTCGTGAAAACCCAATTGCAATGATTTGTCAAATTCATCTAAAACCAATGTTTGAATTTTGTCCAAACGAAAAGTTCCTCTGTCAATATGATCGGCAATTCGTCCTGGAGTTCCAATTAAAACTGCTGGTGGATTGCTTAAATTTTTAATTTCTGTATCAATAGAATGTCCACCGTAGCAAACATTTACTTTATAATCAGTTCCCATTTTTTTCCAAACTTGCTCAATTTGCAACGCCAATTCTCGTGATGGAACTAAAATCAAACATTGCACCGAAAGAATTTCAGGTTGCAACATTCCAAATATTGGCAACAAGAAAGCCAATGTTTTCCCAGAACCTGTTGGTGATAATAGTAGAATATTGTTGTCGCTCAAAATCGTTTCTTGCGCAGCAATTTGCATTTCGTTTAGGTTTTCGATACCTAAATTGAGAAGAATATTATTGGAATGATGTTTATTTTTCATTTTGCAAAGGTAAACCCAATTTTGAATTATAAATTATAAATTTTGAATTATCAATTATCAAAAATCATAAACTTTTCTTTAGGAGCGAATTGTCCTCTTGTATTTGGAATTGCAATTCCCGCTTTCGGCTATATCTCTTAGCTTAGCTGCGAGGATAGTGCCTTAATCGGGGCTGATGGAATAATTGTTTTGATGATTTTAAAGAAACGGACTGAAGTCCGATGTTACAATATGTGTCATCCCTATGGGATTTCCCCGTGATAGAGACAACGGCTCGAACCCGACCGTTCGGATTTGCCCAAACGAATAAAGGATTTTTAATCCAAACCAACTGAGTTATAATTTGAGGCTTTTAGAATGAATTTTGATACTAATAGCTCGAATTTTCGAGCTATTTACCTGAAATTTGGAGTTAAAAGCTCGAAATTTCGAGCTAATAACTTGAAATTTCGAGTTAATAACCTGAAAATTGAATTGGGAACCTGAAATTTCGAGCTTTGAGCCTGAAAATTCGAGTTAAAAGCCTGAAATTATCATTTTGATTATCCTGCAAGGTTTCCAAAACCTTGTAGGTAATTATTGCTTCCGCAGAGACAAGAAAAAAGGAATATACTTGTCATGCTGAACTTGAATTTGCTGAACTTGAATTTGCTGAACTTGTTTCAGCATCTCAATTAAGATGAAAACAGAATCTGAAATAAATTCAGATTGACAAAGCAAATGATAAATTCAAATTGGAAATATAAACGTGAAATTTTAGCCCCGATAGCAGCGATATCCTGTTGTGGCGGGGTTCGCCACAACAGATATAGCGAATAG
>CANFVB010000025.1 GCA_947450355.1 Bacteroidota bacterium | reverse complement strand
TGGTTTTCCAAAGCCCAATTTAACTTCCACTTTAATTCCTTTTGTAAATAATAATTCCTTATATTCTTCCAATAATTTTTCGTCAATTAATGTTTCGTGGTCGTCAATATTTTCGCCGTAAATCATAGCGCCAACAGTTTCAACCACGTGAATTAATGTGTATTTTGCTTCTGTTCCGCCCAATTGAAAAGCATTGTTCAAAGCGGCTTCATCGGCACTTGAAAAATCAACAGCAACGGCTATATTTTTTCTTGTATAATTTTCGGATTTAGAAAATTGCAATTTCAAATTATGAGGTGAATGATTTTCGATGGATATTTTAGTTTTTGAAATCAAAGGTCTAAAAACGATATAAAGCAACAAAATCAAGAATCCAAATGCTATTGGAACAACTGTAAACCATAATAAAGTTGGATTTTCAGACGAGGTCAACCAACCATTAATTTCATCAAAAACCAATTTTATATTCAAAGAAACTATAACTATCGCAACCAGCCAAGAAACAATTTGAGTCGTTTTACCAATGTGAAATCCCTTCATTTTTGACTTATCACTCACAAAATGAATCAGTGGAATAATAGCAAAACCCAATTGTAAACTCAAAATCACCTGACTCAAAATCAATAATTTTCCTGTAATGCCTTCGCCAAAAACAGTGATTACAATTACGGCAGGAACAATCGCAATTAATCGCGTAATTATTCTTCGAACCCACGGCTGAATTCGTAAATTCAAGTAGCCTTCCATCACAATTTGACCCGCTAAAGTTCCCGTAATTGTGGAACTTTGACCCGCCGCAATCAATGCAACTGCAAATAATATTGGGGCATATTTACTTCCTAATATTGGTTCTAAAAAACGATATGCATCTTGAATTTCTGCAACTTCAAACATTCCATTTTTATAAAATGTAGCTGCAGCCAATATTAAAATGGCAGCATTTACAAAAAAAGCCAAGTTCAATGCAATGGTTGAATCTATAAAATTATATTTCAAAGCTTGCTTGATTCCCTCCGTTGTTCTTTCAAATTTTCGGGTTTGAACTAAGGAAGAATGCAAATATAAATTATGCGGCATTACGGTTGCGCCAATGATTCCAATTGCAATGTATAATGCAGCAGAATTGGGCATCGAAGGAATTAATCCATAAATAACTTTTCCAACTTCGGGTTGCGCCAAAAACATTTCAAATAGAAATGAAAAACCAATTATTACAACCAAAACAATCACAAAAGCTTCCATTTTCCGAATGCCTTTATTGATGAGAAATAACAATAAAAAAGTGTCTAAAACGGTGATTAAAACCCCTTGAATTAACGGAATGTCAAATAATAAATTAATCCCAATTGCCATTCCTAAAACCTCTGCCAAATCGCAAGCGGCAATAGCAATTTCGGCTAAAAAATACAGAATATAATTCACAAAAGGCGAATACGTTTCTCTAGAAGCTTGCGCCAAGTCCCGCTGTGTAACGATTCCCAAACGGGCACTCAAACTTTGCAACAACAACGCCATCATATTACTCATTAACAAAACCCACAACAAAGCATATCCAAATTGACTTCCGCCCGCAATGTCGGTTGCCCAATTTCCAGGATCCATATAGCCCACACTTATCAAATAAGCAGGTCCAAAAAAAGCAAGAATTTTTCTAAATCCTGTTTTTTTATTTTGCGTTGACACCGATTGGTTAACTTCCCCAAGTGATTTGCTCATTGTTCTAAAATAATTCCCCCAAATATACAAAACGATTTGAAGACTGCTTACTATTTGTTTGAGAACGTAAAGAATCAAATCTAAATTGACTATTTTTGAGAAAATTTGATGCAACGAAATGAAACATTACAATTATATTTTTGCAGGCGCAGGATTATCGGCTTTAATGACGGTTTATAAAATGGTGCAATCTGGAAAATTTTCTGATAAATCAATTTTATTATTGGATGAAAATTCTAAAAAAGCTAATGATAGAACATGGTGTTTTTGGTCTGAAAACAATGAAAATTGGGAAACTATAATTCATAAAAAATGGGATTCGGCTTTGTTTGCCAATCAAGATTTTAAAATTGACATCAATCTAAATCCCTACAAATACAACCAAATTCGTGGATTAGACTTTTATAATTTTGTTTTTGATGTCATTTCAAAACAAGAAAACATCACTTTTGTAAATCAAAAAGTAGTCGATTATGAAGAATCTGAAAATCAAATAACGGTTCAAACAGAAACTGATTCCTATACTTGCGACCAATTATTCAATAGTATTCTCGATCCGTATGAAGTTGAAAATCAAACACAATATCCGCTTTTGCAACAGCATTTCATTGGTTGGTTTATAGAATCAGAACAAGAAGTTTTCAATGACGAACAAGCCACTTTTATGGATTTTTCAGTTGAACAAAAAGGAAATACTCGGTTTATGTATGTTTTACCAACTTCTAAAACGGAAGCTTTATTGGAATATACCTTATTTTCACACCAACATTTAGAAATAGCAGAATACGAATCGGAGATTGAAAACTACATTCAAAAATTAGGAATTACAAACTATAAAATCATCGAAAAAGAACGGGGAAGCATTCCGATGACGTGTTTCCCTTTTTGGAAAAATAATACGGTGCGGCTTTTAAATATTGGCTCTGCTGGAGGCTGGACCAAAGCAAGTACGGGTTATACATTCAAAAATGCCGATAAAAAATCAACACAATTGGTTCGCTTTTTAGAAACCCAATCCGACTTCCGACAGTTTCATAAAATGACTAAATTTTGGTTTTATGATTTACTATTATTGGATATTTTACACCGAAAAAACGAATTAGGCGCTACCATTTTTTCTGCATTATTCAAAAAAGGCAATCCAAAACTTATTTTCAAATTTTTAGACGAGGAAACTTCTCTAAAAGAAGACGTTCAAGTGATTTTGAAATGTCCAAAACGCTTGTTTTTAAACGCTTTATTCAGAGTAATTTTCAAATCTAAATAACGACTATCACATTATAACAAAACTTTATAATTCAAATTTATTTGTTGCATTGAAACTTTGTAACTTTGCAATCAGATTTTAAAATCTAAATTCAGAAATCAACAATCTAAAATCATAATAATTATGTATCCAGAAGAAATGGTAATTCCAATGCAAGCTGAACTAACAGCTGCTGGATTTCAAGATTTACACAGTGCCGAAGCGGTAGAAAACGCATTAAAACTGGAAGGAACAACACTTGTAGTTGTAAATTCTGTTTGTGGTTGTGCTGCTAGAAACGCACGTCCAGGAGTAAAAATGAGTTTGGATGGTGCTAAAAAACCAACCAACTTAATAACAGTTTTCGCAGGCGTGGACAAAGATGCCGTTGATGCCGCAAGAAAACACATGTTCCCTTTTCCGCCTTCATCGCCAAGCGTGGCTTTGTTCAAAAACGGCGAATTGGTGCACATGTTAGAGCGCCATCACATTGAAGGTCGCCCAGCAGAATTAATCGCCGAAAACTTGCAAGACGCTTTCAACGAATATTGTTAATTCAAATTCAAGTCAAAAACCACATTCTTTTTCAGTAAAGAATGTGGTTTTTTCTTTTGGGCATTATCCCAACTTCCAGTTTCGTTCCAGCTGCGGTCGGGCATTCCGCTACAAGTCCTCGTCAAGTTCCGCTTTCGCTACACTTGTCTTTGGGCTTTTCGCTGCAGTCCCTAATGCAAAACTCGATTTCAGAATTATGATTTCAGATTTCAGATTTTCCAAAATAACCTTATAAAAATAAAAGTTCGTTTCAGAATTTGAAAATAAAAAAATGACTGTCCGTTACTTGTACCAAACTATTTTTTATGAATAAACCATTATGGACTGAAAGTCCATAGATTTGATTTGGCAGACTGAAAGTCTGCGAAGCTAGATTGTGCAATTAATCCGTGAAATTTTGGAACAAATTCACAGATTAAAAATAATTAAAAAATCAGTGAATCGGTGGCAAAAAATATTTTTAGAAGCTAAAGCGAGATGTACTAAAAGTGCATAGTTTTAACTCTATTTGTGACCAATAAAATTTAACTATTTTATCATAAGATGACAATCTAAACACATTGGTATCAGTTACGGATAGTCCTATAATGTTGTACCATTAATAAGTTCATTATAGTCCAATCGTTCGGTCTAATACCACTGTATATTCCATTTAGTTCAATTTTTATTGGACTAATTTGAAATAACTAGCGGTACTACAACCTGAAAACGTCAAATAACACGCTTTATACTTATAATTATATGTTTAAAACGTATAGCTATATGTATTTAACATGTAGTTATACGTTATTTACATTAAAAAATGTGTTTAATACGTAGTAAAATGTGTTTTTTACGTATAAATATATGTTTTTTACGTATAATTATATGTTTTAAACATACAATTATATGCTTTATACCTATAATTAAAAAAAATGTATTACTTTTATAAACGTATAAACACTTATAGCAATGGATACTACAAAAAAATATAAAATTCCTGGTGCTGCTCCACACCCTCATATCGGGAAATTAATTCAAATAAAAGTACGAGAAAAAAAACTCACCTATGCCGAAGTAGCAAGGCGAATTGGGGTAAACGCAACGGTGTTTCAGGCGTATCTCTCTAAAGCTTCGGTGCAGTTTGGAATTTTATGGAAAATAAGCATTGCCATTGAATATAATTTTTTTGCCGATTTAATGCCCTATTTACCAGCAAGCACGTTAAACAATAACGACTCCGAATTTCAACAAAAAATAAAAGAGCAAGACCATGAGATTGCCGATTTTAAAAAAGAAATAGAAATATACAAAGGCATCTTATCCCGTAAACAATAGTGATGATGCCCTTTTTGAGGAACAAAATGAGTTTCTTAACTGGCTAGAATTCTGGAAATAGAACCGATAGATTTGGTTTCGTTTGTTGATAATTTAGTTTTTAATAGTTGTATTAACCCTGGTAAAGTTCCTATAATGAACAACAACTTCACTGATGAATTTAAAAAGTAACGAAGACCGCATTGCTCATTTAGAACAAGAAGTGCTGATTATGAAGGGATTGTTAGCGAAAAGCTAAATAATTAATAGGTACGGTTTTTTTAATTATATTTGTACGTATAAATTACTATTCTTGTGTTATGAATACTAAACTCACATTAAAACTTGATAAAACCGTAATTGAAAAAGCTAAAATTTATGCTGCTCAGCACAAACACAGCTTGTCATTTATGATTGAAAATTATTTAAAAGCGATTACTTCAATGGAAAAAACAGAGTCTGCTGCTGATGTTAAAATATCTGAATTTGTTAAAAGCATTGCCATTGAAGGAGTAAATTTACCCGAAGATTTTAATTATAAAAAAGAAATTCAGGAAATAGTATCAAAAAAATACGGCGAATGAAACTCTTTTTAGACGCTAATGTTGTTTTAGATTTAATACTAAAACGACAACCTTTTTTTGAAACAATTGCTGAAATAATAACAATTGCTGAAAACAAAAATTACAAACTTTGCATATCTTCTGTAACATTTGTTACTATAAATTATGTTGCTTGTAAATTCACAGATAAAAAAAACGTTCTAGAAAGTTTAAAAAAATTACGAATAGTTGTTGCTGTTTTAAGTGTTTCTGAAACAGAAATTGACAAAGCATTATATTCTAAATTTAATGATTTTGAAGATGCAGTTCAACATTATTGCGCACTAAAGCACAATTGTAATTATATTATTACACGAGATTTAAAAGATTTCAAAAATTCCGAAATTCCTGTTATGACGCCCACTGAATTTCTAGTTTCAATAAAATATTAAAATAATCATTATTACATTTCTATTTTTTATAAATTTGATATAAATAATATTACCATGGATTTACAAAGTCGAAAAATATCATTTGTTCAAGAGTTTCTTTCTATTGAAAGTGAGGAAATTATTTCTCGTTTAGAAAATTTTCTAAAAAAAGAAAAGAAAGTCAACACAACCAAAGAGTTTAGCCCAATGACGATGGAAGAGTTTCAAAACAGAATCAATCAATCAGAGCAAGATTCTATAAATGGAAGACTTACTGAAATGAATGATTTTTTAGCCGAAATTAAAAAATGGGATTAAAATTGATGCTATATTCGACTGTCGCCAAGAACCCCTGAAAATTAAAAGAACAAAATAAATAGATTTATGATTTTTTATTTTTCATATAAATGAATTTGTCCCTAAGTAAAATCACCTCAATTCTAAATGCCAAATTTATTGGTACTACTGACAATCAGGATATTGAACACATATCTATTGATAGTCGCTCGTTGCAAAACGGAGTAAATACTTTATTTTTTGCTTTGGTTGGACCCAATAATAACGGACATATTTACATTGAAGAATTAATTCAAAAGGGCGTTCGGAATTTTGTAGTTACTTCAATTACTGAAAACTTAAAAGACAAAGCCAATTTTCTTTTAGTTGAAAACTCACTTGTTGCCTTACAAGAATTTGCCGCCTATTATCGGAATTTATATCAGTTCCCAATTATTGGAGTTACCGGAAGCAACGGAAAAACGATTGTAAAAGAATGGCTGAACTTCCTTTTAAATCCTGATTATACCATAATTAGAAGCCCAAAAAGTTATAATTCACAAGTTGGCGTTCCGTTATCTGTGATTTCTATAAATGAAAAACACAATTTAGGGATTTTTGAAGCGGGAATTTCCACGAGAAACGAAATGGAAAAGTTGGAGAAAATTATTCGTCCAACCATTGGAATTTTAACGAATATTGGAACGGCTCACGATGAAGGATTTGATAATTTTGGAGAAAAAATCAAAGAAAAATTAAAGCTTTTCGCTAATTCTGAAATTCTAATTTACAATAAAAACAAAACTGTTGATGCGTTTGTAAATTCTAAAATAAAAACTTTTTCTTGGAGTTGCAAAGAAGAATCCGCCGATGTTTTCATAAAAATCAAACCAATTTTAGACAAAACGGTATTACAAATACAGTATTTAGGTTCTAAATTTGACATAAAAATACCTTTTCAAGATGATGCTTCTATAGAAAATGCGATTCATTGTTTGATGGTTTTACTTTATTTAAAGTATGATTTTGAAACAATCGAACACCGAATGGAATTGCTTTTTCCTGTTGAAATGCGATTGAAAGTAAAAAATGGGATTCATAATTCAACGCTAATTGACGACAGTTATAGTTCCGATTTTCAATCTTTGAAGATTGCGTTGGATTTCCTTGAAAGTCAAAAACAATACAAGAAGAAAACCGTAATTCTTTCGGATATTTTTCAAAGTGGTTTAACCAATGAAGAGTTGTATTCCAAAGTTTCACAGTTGATACTTTCCAATAAAATCAACAAAGTAATTTGTATTGGCGAAACGATTTCAGAATATAAAAACAAATTTATAAACTGTACCACTTTCAAAAATACGGAAGCTTTTATTTCAGAATTTAACAGCTTAAATTTTGGCGATGAAACCATACTAATAAAGGGCGCACGGGTTTTTGAATTTGAAAAAATCGTGGCGTTACTTGAAGAAAAAACACACGAAACCGTTCTGGAAATAAACCTAAATGCCATCAGTCACAACTTGAATTTTTATAAATCTAAGTTGAAACCAACAACAAAAATGATGGTTATGGTGAAAGCTTTTGGTTATGGAAATGGCGGATTTGAAATTGCCAAATTATTAGAACATCACAATGTAGATTATTTAGGTGTGGCTTTCGCCGATGAAGGAATTGCGTTGAAAAATTCGGGAATTAAGATGCCGATTATGGTCTTAAATCCTGAAACCACGAGTTTTTCTGCAATTATTCAACATCAATTGGAACCTGAAATTTATAGCTTGAAAGGATTAAATTCGTTTTTGCAATTGGCGAAACAGAAAAAATTAAACGCCTTTCCAATTCACATAAAATTGGATACTGGAATGCATCGTTTGGGTTTTGAAGAAGAAAATATGGCTGATTTTATTTCAGTTTTGAAAGACAATAAATATGTAAAAGTGAAAAGTATTTTGTCTCACATGGCAACAAGCGACGCATTGGAACACCGAGATTTTGCACTTTCGCAAATTGATTTATTCGAAAAATTATCTTCAAAAATAATATCGGAATTGCAAATAAATCCTATTCGCCATATTTTGAATACTTCGGGAATTAGTAATTTTCCAAAAGCGCAATATGATATGGTTCGACTTGGAATTGGTTTGTATGGCGTTTCAAATGATGCCAATGAGCAACGGTTTTTAGAAAATGTAGGAACTTTGAAATCAATAATTTCACAAATCAGAACCATTAAAAAAGGCGAAAGCGTGGGTTATGGAAGACGATTTGTAGCTCAAAAAACTTCAATAATTGCTACCATTCCTATTGGTTATGCCGATGGAATTTCAAGACATTGGGGAAATGGTTTGGGATTTGTAACGATAAACAATCAAAAAGCAACCATTATTGGTAGCATTTGTATGGATATGTTGATGGTTGACATTACCGAATTGAAATGTCAGGAAGGCGATGAAGTGGTTTTATTTGGGACAAATCCAACGGTAAGTTTTATTGCAGAAAAGTTGAAAACGATTCCTTATGAAATTCTTACGAGCATTTCTCAAAGGGTAAAACGGGTTTTTTACCGGGAATAATAATTTTAAAAACACATAAATATGGGAATGCTTAAAGAATTTAAAGCCTTTGCAATGAAAGGCAATGTTATCGATTTGGCGATTGGGGTTGTTATTGGTGCTGCTTTCGGAAAAATCGTAAGTTCGTTGATTGAAGATGTAATTACACCGCTGATTTTGAAACCTGCATTGGAAGCTGCAAAACTATCTGAAATTGAACAATTAGTTGCTTTTGGCGGGGTAAAATATGGAATGTTTTTGTCATCATTAATCAATTTCGTAATTATTGCCTTTGTGTTATTTTTAATTATCAAAGGAATTAATACCTATAAAAAGAAACACGAAAGTGCTGAAATTCCAGTTCCAAAAGGACCAACACAAGAAGAATTATTGACCGAAATCAGAGATTTATTAAAGAAATAATACCGCTACATTATATATTATAACTTAAACCACGCCAACCAGCGTGGTTCTTTTTTGTTGTATATATAACAAATTTTGGTTTTTTGTGAGCCTTATTGTTTTGAATTGAATATTAAGTACTTTTGCATTGCAAATAAATTTAAAATTAGAATAATATGAAAATTGCAGTTGTTGGTGCTACAGGAATGGTTGGAGAAATAATGCTTCAAGTTTTAGCAGAAAGAAATTTTCCGATAACAGAATTAATCCTTGTGGCCTCAGAGAAATCGGTTGGTAAAGAAATCGAATTCAAAGGAAAAAAATATAAAGTTGTAGGAATGCAAACGGCGGTAGATATGAAAGCGGATATTGCCTTGTTTTCTGCAGGTGGAGAAACTTCTTTAGAATGGGCTCCAAAATTTGCAGCAGCAGGAACAACCGTAATTGACAATTCTTCGGCATGGAGAATGGACACTACAAAAAAATTAATTGTCCCTGAAATTAACGCTTCAGAATTGACAAAAGAAGACAAAATTATTGCAAATCCAAATTGTTCCACCATTCAAATGGTTTTGGTTTTGGCGCCATTACATAAAAAATACAAGGTAAAACGTGTAATTGTTTCAACCTACCAATCCATAACGGGAACTGGCGTAAAAGCGGTAAAACAATTGGAAAATGAATATGCGGGAATTCAAGGCGAAATGGCTTATAAATATCCAATTCACAGAAATGCAATTCCACAATGCGACAGTTTTGAAGACAATGGCTACACGAAAGAAGAAATGAAATTGGTTCGTGAGACCAAAAAAATATTAAGTGATAATTCAATAAAAGTAACTGCTACTGCAGTTCGTGTGCCAATTGTTGGCGGTCATAGCGAGGCAGTGAATGTAGAATTTACTTCTGATTTTGATGTGAATGAAGTGCGTTCTATTTTGCACCACACATCAGGAGTTGTGGTTCAGGATAATAATGATACTTATACGTATCCGATGCCAATTTATGCACAAGGAAAAGACGAGGTTTTTGTGGGTAGAATTCGTCGTGATGAAAGTCAGGAAAACACACTAAACATGTGGATTGTAGCCGATAATTTACGAAAAGGAGCTGCTACAAATACGATTCAAATTGCAGAATATTTAGTAGCAAACCAATTGGTTTAAACTTAAAAAGATATTTATTTTACAGATAGCAGCTATAAATTAAACCGCATCAAAAAACTTTTTAATGCGGTTTTTTTGTTCTCTTATTCTTTCAAAAAGGTATTTGCTGACTCAAACAATGCAATGTCCCAAATCCCCAAATCAAATCAATGGCATTAATTCCGATGATTTCTCTGTTTGGGAAACATTCTGCCAATATATTCAAAGCAATTCTATCATTGGCATCATTGAAAGTAGGAACCAAAACACAATTGTTCAAAATTAAGAAGTTTGCATAACTTGCAGGTAAAACCAATCCATCAAAAAAAATGCGTTTTGGCATTGGCAATTCAATAATATTCAATGGTTTTCCGTCTTCTAATTTTGCGTTTTGCAATCGTTTTAAGTTGTCTTGCAAAGGTTTATAGTTGCTGTCTTTTACATCCGATTCAACAATAGTCACCACTGTATTTTCATTTACAAAGCGACACAAATCATCAATATGTCCGTGCGTATCGTCGCCTTCAATTCCGTTTCCTAACCAAATAACATTTGTAATTCCAAGATATTCTTTAAAAACAGCTTCGTAATCTGCTTTTGTGAAATTTGGATTTCGAACCTGAATCGTAGGATGCATCAAACATTCTTCCGATGTAATGAGCGTACCTTTTCCGTTGGTTTCAATCGCACCACCTTCTACAATAACTGGTTTTCCGTTATAAATAACTTGCGTTAATGGAAGTTTCAACGCTTCGGATACTTTTGAAGGAACAAATTTATCCAATTGAAAGTTTTTATATTTCGCCCAACCGTTAAAATTGAAGTTCAACGCTTCTCGTTTGGAACCGTTTTTCACTATAATTGGACCTGAATCGCGCATCCAACTTCTATTCGTTTTATGAATGATAAATGAGACCGCTTTCAAATTAACTTCAGCAATTTCAAGCATTCCAATGACTTTTGCTTTCAAATTTTCATCGGCAACCACCAAAACTACTTCTTCAAAAGTGGCAAGTTTTTTAATAAATTCTACAAAAGCCCATTGAATCGCACCGTATTTTCCTGGCCAATCGTTGCCTTTATGAGGAAAACAAAGCAAAATCCCTTGTTGGTTTTCCCATTCTGCTGGAAATCTTCTTGAATTTGTCATTAGTCGATGGCTCTTTTAGTAAGATCCCCAAAAGCATCAATTCTTCTGTCTCGTAAAAATGGCCAATTCTGACGCACGTTTTCTTGTAAATCCAAATCCACTTCTGCAATCAAAATTTCTTCTTTATCGTGCGAGGCTTGCGCCAATATTTCACCCTGTGGACCAGCAATAAACGAAGATCCCCAAAATTGAATTCCCGAAGTATTTGGCAGATATTGTTCTAAACCAATTCTGTTCGCAGCAGCAACATAAACGCCATTTGCAACAGCGTGCCCCTTCATAACATTCATCCAAGCACCATGCTGATTTTCGCCATATTGCTCCTTTTCCAACGGATGCCAACCAATAGCTGTTGGATAAAACAACACTTCAGCCCCTTGCAAAGCCGTCAATCTGGCAGCTTCAGGAAACCATTGATCCCAACAAATTAGCGTTCCAATTTTCCCTTTATTTGTCGGAAAAGCTTTGAAACCCAAATCACCAGGCGTAAAATAGAATTTTTCATAAAAATGAGGATCATCTGGAATGTGCATTTTGCGATACAATCCCGCTTCCGAACCATCAGTATCAATAATATAAGCGCTATTATGGTAAATTCCAGCCATTCTTTTCTCGAAAAATGGAACAATAATTACCACGCCCAATTCCTTTGCCAAAGCACTAAAAGCTACAAACGAAGTACTGTAAAGTGGCTCTGCCAAAGCAAAATTATCAACATCTTCACTTTGACAAAAATAATGACTGCTATACAATTCAGGCAACGAAATAACATCGGCACCCATTTTTGCTGCCTCACGAACCCAAGACAAACATTTTTTAAGGTTGTTTTCCGCAACATCATTCAGATTCAATTGAATAACCGCTATTTTGTATTTATTCTCTGGCATCGCTAACTATTTAGACTGCAAAAATAGTTATTTTTATAAATAGTACATCCAATCACAATTATAAAGTTAATATTCATAAGTAATTTGTCATTATTAATCATTTAACTTTTTCTACTTCTTCTTTTGAAAGTCACAGCACAAGTATTTCAAGAGAATATAAAAACTCAACCGAAGCTCATTTATTGGAATTGGCGAAAACTTTTGGAATAAAAAAGCAGAAACTACTTCTTGACGAAGTAAAACAAGCCGTTTCCAATTGGGAACAAACTGCGAAATTGTGTGCTGTTTCAAAAAATTCCATACTGTTGATTGCCAAAAAAAGTGCTCGGTTGATGAGGAATTAATGGTTATATACCTTCTATATTTTTAAAATAGTTCAATATCAAGTGGTGTAGTACCGATATATAATGAAAACCGTCCCGTTTTATTGGATAATGATTAAATACATAGTCGGTATCACAATACAATATCCTTCCAACTCGTTACTTTACCTAGAGTTCGTTCTTGATTGAACAGTCCTGAATGAACCACTGATTTGCTTTCTATTAAATCGGGTTTTAATTTTTCAAAATAACTTAATCCTTTAAACATTTCAGATTTTATGGTTTCTGATGCTTTGATTTCAACCAAGTTTAGCAATTCTGATTTTTGCCAAATTAAATCAACTTCATGTCCTGCGGCATCTCGCCAAAACCATAAATCCCGAAGTAAATTGTTGTGGTAGTTTTTCTTTACATATTCATTAATAACATAATTCTCAAACAAACTTCCTTTTAAAGAACTTAGCCGTACGCTATCGGAATCGTTTAATTTCAGTAAATAACAAAGCAAACCTGTATCATAAAAATAAAGCTTTGAACTTTTAGTAATGCGTTTGTTAAAATTTGAAAAATAGGGTTGTAGTTGATATAAAATATAACTGTTTTCGAGAACCGAAACCCATGATTTTGCCGTAGGTTGTGAAATGCCACACTCATTTGCCAACGAATTTAGATTTAATAATTGTCCTGCTCTAGCAGCACATAATGAAATAAAATTTCGAAATTGTTTTAAATCTTTTACATGTATTAAATCCGACAAATCACGTTCTACGTAGGTTTGAATATAATTAGAATAAAAACCTTTAGACGGAATTTCTCTGTCATAAATAGCGGGATAAAATCCTTTTTGAAGATTTACAGCATAATCATCGTTTAACCAATTGGCGGCTTGCATTTCGGAAATATCAAAAGGCAATAGTTTAAACAAAGCCACTCTACCTGCTAAACTTTGAGTAATGTTTTGCATCAAATGAAAGTTTTGGGAGCCCGACAAAATATATTGCCCCATAATTTTGTCTTCGTCAACTTTGGTTTGTAAATACGAGAATAATTGGGGCGCCCTTTGCACCTCATCAAAAATAACATATTGATTAAATTGCTTCAAAAAAGCATTTGGATCCTCTATAGCAAAATTTCTGACATCTAAATTTTCTAAATTTACATATTCATAATCAGGAAATTGCTTTTTTAAAAAAGTGGTTTTGCCGGATTGTCTTGGACCAGTTAAGGCAAGAATAGGATATTTATTTTTATAAATATCCATTGCTACTTTTATAACTCTATTTGCATTCATTTGATACGTTTTAGAAGTGCAAATATATAAATAATTTTGAAAATACACTACACATAACTTTGGAAATGCACGATATAGTATTTTGAAAATGCACGATTAGTAATTTTGAAAATGTACCAGTATTGCAGGAGAATATAAAAACCCAACCGAAGCCTATTTATTGGAATTGGTTATCTAAAATTTGGATTGTTAAGTATTTTAATTTTCAATTAATAGCTATTATTTTATCTATAATGCTTGTAAAAGTGCCTTTTTAGCTAATATAATAGCTATAATGAATATAAACGATATTCAAAAACACCCTTATTGCATATTGATTAGCAATGAAATAAATAACCAACTTTAAAAATGCACAAGTATTTCAAGAGAATATAAAAACCCTGCCGAAGCCCATTTATTGGAATTGGCGAAAACTTTTGGAATACGAAAGCCAAAACTACTTCTTGACGAAGTAAAACAAGCCGTTTCCAATTGGGAACAAACGGCAAAATTGTGTAACGTTTCAAAAGAATCTGTGCAGTTGATAGGTAAAACAAGTGCTGGGATGTTGAGGAATTAGTTTTTAGTTGAGGAATTACTGAGATTGTGAGAAAAATTTACATAAAAAAAATGCCCCACGATTTTTAGTTGGTGAGGCATTTTGAAAAATTTATTGTTTTAAGATTTATTGTTTTACAAGTTTAATTGATTGACTTATTTCAGTATTACTAAATTTCAAGATGTAAACACCCGCCGATAAACTACTCAAGTCAACTTCTTGATTAGTACTAACAGAAGTAAAAGCAGCTTTGGAAACTTCTTGACCTAAATAATTATAGATAGCCACTTCTTTGAAATTAGAATTTGCATTGTCAAAAAATACTTTTGAAGAAGTTGGGTTGGGAAATAGTTGTATTTTATTGACAACATTAAATTCCGTGTTTGAGAGTGTAGATGTTAGGATAAAATTATAAGGATAAATATTAGAGGTAGTTGTTGGGGCAACGGAATAAATTTGTAAAAAATAATTACCAGGAGTTAGGTTCTGAATTAAATTAATGTTTGTTGTGCTATTCCCTGAATAATTAGTACTTAACTGATTCCCAGAACTATTATATAATACAGCATTTAAATTTTGAGATGTAATATTATTAATTAAAATAGATATTTGGGAATTAGTGGTAACTGTAAATTTATAATTATCGTAATCATTAACATTACCTCCAACAGGCTGTTTAAATATAAATCCTTTGTAAGTTTTATTATAATCAACACCATATGCTAATCCTAAAACGTTAGGTTCGTCAAGTGCCTGCATATTCTCGCCAATAGCTTTTGGTAAATCAGTATGTATTTGGGATACTGCACTAGCGGAATAGATAAATTCATTTTTAGGATTTGGCAAAAAATAATAATTACTTAGATTCGCATTTGCTAATCTAACAACACCATCCCCCAATATTGAACCTTGAGTAATTACACAACCACTACAATTACCCATGATATATGCATAATCTACATTATTAGATAGATTTTTTTGATTTAAACCTAATATTGTAGAGTTATCATTATTTATACCATTGCAATTTATATCATTGTTGTGATAACTTGTTCCAATATTAGAATTACTCTCAACACCTCCAAACAAAAATACACCTACATTGTTATTAGAATATTCAGCTCTTAAATCTCTGTATGCCTCAGAAGATGAATTAATACCGGTTAGTATAAAATTAGCTCCAGTATAACCTCCATGGGGCGTGCCAGTAGTTATTAGTTTTGCAACATGATGATTGATGTTTGGCTCCGTCCAGTTTTCAGGGTTTTCTAAATATTCTCTAGCAGCCAGTCCTCCCATACTATGTCCCATTAGAATTACTTTATCTCTTCCAGTAATATTTAAAACCTGCTGAATTGTTCTTGTTAAAGCAACACCTTGTTTGGCAATTGAGGCTTCATTGCTTAATACATTTAAAGTCGATATATTTGAAGGTGCAAAACTACCATCGCTTCCTACTGCAAAATTTAAAAAATAATAGTCAGCATTAACTAAAGTAGTTGACCATTGACTAATATCAGCTCCTGGAGTTGGATAGAATAATTTATTTGAAGTGGAATTAGAATTGTCATCATTTAAATTAAAATCAAATCTACCACCATATGTCAAACCATAAGATAATAAAGAATTATACATTAAATCTGTATTTACATTATTACCCCATACTGTACAATCAGAATCTAATCCATGAATAAAAATAATTGGATAAGGTAGAGATTGATTTGCTAAAGTATTCCTGTTTTCAATATTTGGCATAAGAAGTTGATGTCTAACACCCAAGGAATCAGGAGCAGATAGATTTTCATAATCTGCTGATCTTGGTTTCATTGATGCTAAAACATTTTGTGCATTGGATTGGTAAAATGCACCTAAAAATAGTATTGTTAATAGTAATTTTGTTTTCATGTTAAAAGAGTTTAATTACATTTATTGGTTCAAAAAGAAAAGGCGGATTATTATTTTCATTTTTAAAAACTGCATTAATAGGGTTAGGAGCTAATTTATCTTCAAAATCATCTAGGTTTTTCACATTACTTTGAATATACATAGCCCGGAATTTATCAAAATCTGCAGTTCCGTCTTGAGGCATTAAAATGTATTCATAAACTGGTAAGTTGTATGGGAAGTACAAAGTATTATCAATGCCTGTATTTAATTTATTTATTTCGCATGCTTTCATGGTTATTGTGTTAATTCATAGTCATTTAATAGATTTTCTATTGACGTATTGCCTAAAGATTCTCCAATATTCCAAGAATAAGAACAATTAATAATCTCTTTTCCATTATCATTAATGATTATTAATGAATGTATAGTTATTTCTTTCTTAACTCCAAACATATCAGCTATTTTAGCACTCATCTGTTTCCCTTCGTATTTGTTTTTTAATTCTTTTAAATTCACCATATTAAATAATTTATGTTGTTATAGTTCATAATCTGCACCAGCAAGCACTTTTTTTCTGTCTCTTTTTTGAGTGTTGTTAAAAGTCTCTATTTTTTTTACTAATTCATCAGGGAGATTAAATTCTAAATGCAAGATTTTATTCATTCTAAGGTGAAGATTGGTATAAATAATATCAAGGGGTTCATCCACAATTTTCCATCCTGCATCTACAGCAATTAACTTATAACTTGGCTTACCAAACTCACCTTCTGTTTTCCATGTAGTCGCTTTTCTCTCTTTTTTATAATTAAAAGAAAGTCTGAAAGGCTGTTTGTCTCCTTTTATCTCAATCGAAAGTGATTCTTTAATATCATCTGCTTCTTTTACATACTCGGCATATCCTCTGGATTCAGATTCTTTGATAGAATTTCCTTGATATTGATTGCCCATGATAGTCATTGCATCAAAAATTTCTTTAAATGTAAAATTGTAAGTTGAATTTAGAAGTTTTGTTTTTTTATACCCTTCAATTTCAGCAATTATTTCTTTTTTGGACTGAGAATATCCTACGAGATTTAGGATTAATAAAGTGGTTAAAATAATTTTTTTCATGTGCTAATATTTAATTTACCTACTCATATAGCTTTTCGGTTCCGCTCCGTTTTTTAGTTTCTGGACTCTATTTTATTGGCTTTTAAAACCTTTTTCAAAAATAATTATTTTGAAAATTTACTTACCAAACATAACTAAGATAAATATCAAATGTAGTTGGAGTAGATGGGTCAGTAATTGTAATAACACTTGGGAATGATGTATTATTAAATGGATAAAAAGCTGCGGATGCCATATAATCATCAGCATTTGAAGGAAAATCTCCTAAATCGTAATCCCATAAACTAACTACTAAAGGATTTCTTACCTGAGTAATTTGAAGAGGTGATGATAATGTAAATGAATAATTAGTATTTGACGAACCAAAAGCATTAGAAAAAACGGATGGATGGTCATAAATAACTGTAGAGCCACTATTTATTTTTACGTAAATATCAGCATCATTACTTCCATCCCATAGTAGTCCCGATGAGTTGTAATTACTAAATGATTTAACAACTATTTTAGTAATAATTACTTGAGTTGGGGTAATAACTGTTGAGCAATTTGAGCCAGTATATCCTTGAGGACAATTACAACCACAATCTGGTCTGGAAGTCCCGCCATTTAAACAAGCGATTGGAGTACATGGCGGTGTCGATGAATTTGATGAATCCGATGAGCAACTTAATACTAAAACCCCAACTACTAAAATTGATACTCTTTTTAAAAATGTTTTCATATACTAAAATTAAATTCCCCTACTCATATAGCTTTTCGGTTCCGCTCCGTTTTTAGTTTCTGGACTCTATTTTGTTACGTTTAAAGAGCGTTTTTTCACAACTTTAATGAAAATAAAAACTGTTTTAACACTTTTTCAAAACAAATATACAATTATTTTACAATAGTGTGCAAATTATGTTAAATTTAATTCTCGTTATAGTGTAAACATTTGCACCATGCAACACAGAGGAGAAATAATAAAAATAGCAGTTTATAAAAGTGGGATTTCTATATCTGAATTAGCCAAACGATTAGGGAAAAGCAGAAGATGGATGTATCTGATGTTTGAAAACAACACCGTTTCTTTAGATATTGTATTGCAAATCGGAAAAATAATTCATTATGATTTCTCCGAGGAAATAAAAGAGTTTAGCCCTTCACAAAACGGATTAAATGAATTATCCACATCCTTTGAAAAAGAAGAATCCAATGCTGAATTTTGGAAAAACAAGTACCTGAAATTGTTGGAAGAATACAATGAATTGTTGAAAAAAAGGTAATTAAAATAATCGAACTTCCTCTTTAATAAAGTAATAGTAAAAAAAATTGCATCACTTCAGTTTTCTAAAATTGGACGGTTTTCTTTTTCCGCTAATAACACTTAAAATCATAATTGTTTCGCCTTTAATTTTGAAAATAATGCGCCACGTTTTATAAACCGCTTCTCTGTATATTTTAGATTTTGTGAGAATATTTTCGCACTCAGCATAAATTGTTGGACTTAAAACAATTTTATTCATAGTATTTTGAATACCATCACCGACTTTAATCGCATTTAGTGGTTGCAATTTAACGTATTCAATGTAATCTACAATTTGTTCTAAATCAACGAAGTATTTTTTAGAAATAATTAAGCCATACGACTCAATATCTCTTGTTTTTTCTTTTCCCATCTTTCATTAAAAGTTTCTAAAGACATTGATGGCGATTTTTCGGCATCATCAATCATTTTCAAAAATTCCTTTTGAGTCATCTCTTTCTCAAAATCGTCTTTTTCAAAATCAATGTAAACTTTTAATTTTTTTCCAACTAACTTCTTCGGAATCTTGAAAGTAAGATTCACATTAGTATCCTTCGGGGTTAAAGTTTTTTGTATCATAATTACAAATTTACGATAAATTGTGGTTCAAATTGTACCATTGAAAGTTAAAATAATTTTTAGTCTTCTTTCTCATAAAGGCATCTACCGAAAATCGTAAACCAATTATTTAAACCAATTTTTATCAGGATTTAAATAGGTTGATAGCACTGCATAAATGTGGATGATTTTATTTTCTTCATCAATTCTAAAATGAAGCATGTACTTAAATGTTTTCATTGGCAAACAATGAACATCTTTGTATCTAATTTGAAAATTTGGGGTTTTTTGTATGAGCTTCAAAGTAGCACTATATTCTGACAAGAATTTTTTTCCAAACCCGGTTCTTCTTGAATTTAGAAAATCACGAGCTTCTATTAAATCATACTTAACCTTTGGGTCTGCAATTATTTCGTTATAAAACATCGATTATTCTTCCAGATTATCAATCATATCAAATGCGTTAACTGGCTTTTGATTTAGCTTGATGCGTCTGGAAACCTCTTCTTTGTGCCATTGAGGAATTTGATTAGACTCTTGAGAATGTTTATATGCTAAAAAATCTATGTAACTTTCTACTTCATCTATCAAGCTGTCTGGTAAATTTTTCAATTTATTGTTTACCTGTTTCAATGCTGTTGCTGTCATAATAAATTGGAATAAATAATTATAGTAAATGTATGAAAAAAAGCAATTTAAAACAACTTATCATCTTCTTTCTCATAAAAAGCATCCACAGAAAGTGTTTTTTGCATCGATGCCATAACGGCTAATTCGTCGCAACGTTCGTTTTGAATGTGGTTATTATGCCCTTTTATCCATTTGAAATCGACTTGGTGTTTTCTGTAAATAATCAGAAAGCGTTTCCATAAATCAGCATTTTTTCTGTCGGAAAATCCTTTTTTTTCCCAACCTAAAACCCATTTTTTCACTACCGAATCCACTACATATTTAGAATCGGAAATTACCAATACTTTCATATTCGGGTTTTTTAGTTTTTCCAAACCAACAATTACGCCTAATAATTCCATTCTATTATTGGTAGTATGGCGAAAACCTTCGTAGAATTCCTTTTTATGTGGCGTTCCCACCAATTCCATTACAACGCCGTAGCCTCCAGGGCCTGGATTTCCTTTGGCAGCACCGTCGGTATAAATATGTACTTCGTGATCCATTTAGGATTTTTGATTTAAGATATTTTCAATTATTATTGGAAAATATTGCTGTTCTAATTCATAGACTTTTGCAGCAACTTCTTCAGGCGTTTCATTTTCTGATAAAGGTACGCTTTTTTGAAAAATGATGTTTCCTTCATCATAATTTTCATTTACATAGTGAATTGTAATGCCTGTTTCGGGGTCGTTATTTTCAACAAGAGCGCGATGCACATTCATTCCATACATTCCTTTCCCACCATATTTTGGTAAAAGCGCAGGATGAATATTGATTATTTTATTTGGAAATGCGGCAACACAATTTTGTGGGAATTTTAATAAAAAGCCTGCTAAAATTATCAAATCGGGTTGAATGCTATTTAATTTTTGTAGTACTTTATCCCCAATAAAATCTTCTTTGGAGAAAACTTCGGTGGGAATATTCAAGTTTTTTGCTCGTTCTAAAACTTTTGCATTCGCATTATTAGAAAAAATGTAAATTACTTTAGCAACTTCGATTTTGTTAAAATAACGTACAATGTTTTCGGCATTTGTCCCCGAACCTGAAGCGAAAATCACGATTTTTTTCATTTTGTGCTTTTTAATATCACACAAAAAAAAGAATAAAAAACGATAATAAATAGAAATATAGGTACTTTATTGAAATAATTTTTTAATTTCGTCCTCTTATTTATTAACTAAAGCGTGGAATTAAAATAAAGTTTTTTATTTTTGCCAACAAATTAAATTTTAAAATTAAAGATTATGTCAGACATTGCATCAAGAGTAAAAGCGATTATCGTAGACAAATTAGGCGTTGACGAAAACGAAGTTGTAACAGAAGCAAGCTTCACAAATGATTTAGGAGCTGATTCTTTAGATACAGTTGAGCTAATTATGGAGTTTGAAAAAGAATTTGATATTCAAATACCAGACGATCAAGCAGAAAACATTGCTACTGTAGGTCAAGCTATTTCTTATATCGAAGAAGCTAAAAAATAATAATTTTTGCACCCGTATGCCATTTGGTTTACGGGTGTTATTATTTTTTTAAATTAAAATTTATGATTGTTCGTTCAATCACATAAAATATATTGTAATACCTATGTCTTTTTATGATTTTACATAGAAGAAAGCATAGGTATTATTTTTTTACATTCATAACTATAAAATTATACTATGGAATTAAGGCGAGTTGTAGTAACAGGTTTGGGTGCGCTTACTCCTATTGGAAATACAGTACAAGAATATTGGAACGGACTTATTAACGGTGTTAGTGGTGCGGCCCCAATTACTTATTTTGATGCTTCAAAATTCAAAACACAATTTGCTTGCGAGTTGAAAGGTTTTAATGTTGAAGACTTTATAGACAGAAAAGAAGCTCGAAAAATGGACCGTTATGCGCAATACGCAATGGTTTCATCTGATGAAGCGGTGAAAGATGCTAATTTTGATTTTGATACTTTAGATAAAGATAGAATTGGAGTTATTTGGGGTTCTGGAATTGGTGGATTAGAAACTTTTCAAATTGAAATGTTGAATTTCGCTGCAGGTGATGGAACGCCAAGATTCAATCCGTTTTTTATTCCAAAGATGATTTCTGATATTGCTTGTGGTCATATTTCAATAAAATATGGTTTTAGAGG
>CANFVB010000024.1 GCA_947450355.1 Bacteroidota bacterium | reverse complement strand
GTGTAAATTGCGGATTTTTGAGCCGAAACGGTTGTGATTCCGATGAAAAATAACAATAAAAAGAGCCAAGATTGTTTGCGCATAGTAGATTTTATTTAATACATTCAAATATATCGTATTCTACACACTATAACGAGGTTGTATTCGTTTTTATTATGAACATCTTTTTAAACAATTAATAATAATTTGGAAATTGGAAATTGATTAAATCTTATTACTTTTACAAAATAAACAAAAAATCTTATGTCAGAACCTATATTATTTTTAAGAAACGTAACCATTTACCAAGAAGAAAAAGTCATTTTATCAAATATTAATTTGGAAGTGAACCACGGTGAATTTATTTACATAATTGGAAAAACGGGTTCTGGAAAAAGTAGTTTTATGAAAACTTTATATGCCGATTTGCCTTTAATAGAAGGGCAAGCGAGCATTGTAAACTTTGATTTGGCAACATTAAAAGAAGATGACATTCCTTATTTGAGAAGAAAAATAGGAATTGTATTTCAAGATTTCAAATTGTTACCAGACAGAACGGTAAACGAAAATATGCTTTTTGTTTTGAAGGCAACAGGTTGGACAGATGCAGTAGAAATGCAAAACAAAATCGATGAAGTTTTGGATAAAGTGGATATGAAAGCGTTTGCTTCAAAAATGCCGCATCAATTGTCTGGTGGCGAGCAACAAAGTGTTGCAATTGCTCGTGCTTTATTGAACGATCCCGAATTAATTTTAGCAGATGAACCAACAGGAAACCTTGATCCACAGACAAGTGTAGAGGTTTTGGAAGTTTTACGGAAAATTAATGCTGCTGGAAAAACGGTAATAATGGCGACACACGATTATGCACTTTTGATGAAATTTCCATCAAAAACATTGAAATGTGAAGACAGTAGTATTTTTGAGGTAGTTCAAAAAACGGTTTAATGTTATCGATTCTCATTCCTACCTATAATTACAATGTTTTTAAGCTTGTAAATGTTCTGTATAATCAGGCGAAAGAAGCTAAAATTGAATTTGAAATAATTGTTTTGGATGATGGATCACAAAAATTTCATTCGGAAAATAACAAAATCAATGAATTTCAATTTTGCACTTATGAAATTCTTAAAGTCAATATTGGCAGAAGTGCGATTCGGAATTTATTAGCAAATAAAGCTGCATTTGACAACTTACTTTTCCTTGATTCAGACACCATTCCAGTTGATAATAATTTGATTTCCAATTATATACTTCAAATAACTGAAGAAGAAAAAATCATTTCTGGTGGCATTTTGTATTCTAAATTAAAACCTCAAAAAAGTCAAATATTACGATGGAACTACGGAAATTCTAGAGAAGCGCTATCCGCAGAAATTAGAGAAAAAAATCCTTATTTAAGACTTTTGACTTTGAATTTTATGATAAAAAAATTGGTGTTTGAAAAAGTAAGTTTTAATGAAAACATACCCAATTTAAGACACGAAGATACTTTGTTTTCTTATGAATTAAAAAATCATAACATTCGAGTTGAACATATTGAAAACCCAGTTTATCATCTTGGATTGGATGAATTTGAAAGTGCAATCAAAAAAGAAAATGAATCTTTAATTGCTTTGAAATTTCTTATCGAAAGTCAGTTAATTCCATCTGATTATATCGGTTTATCAAAATTATTTTATCGATTAAAGAAAATGCAAGTACTATTTGTATTAAAAGTATTTTATAAAATAACAAAACCTTTTTTATTGAAAAATTTGGCTAGCAAAAACCCTTCATTATTTATTTTTGACATCTATCGATTGGGATATTTTGGTAGTTTGTTTTAACCCAAATTAGGCATTAAAAATATCGGATTTAAATCATTAGTTTTGAATAGTTCCAAAGCCCATCAAACCACTCCCTTTGTTTTTTGTTTAGAGCAATTTTCAAAACCTTATTTCCATTTATTTTTTCAAAATAAGCGCCAATTGCAAAAGTTCTATATTTTAAAGTTGAGAGTGTTTTTTGAGTTTTTTATTGGAGTACAATAGTTTTAAATAGTACCATTAAATTGAAAGATATCATTGCAAATGTTATAGCCGATTATGATCCAATTTTTTTTGAAGGTTTAAACTATCAAAACCAAAATCATATTTTAATTCCTTGATTCTATTTTCTGCATTTGCCCTGCCTAGGTATAATCTTCATATTTCTGTTGGTGCAAATTTCAGAAGGTGTTTTTATACTAAATTGTGAATAGGATGGAAAAGAATTTGCTAAACATCAAACAATTGCAGAAGTATTAGGAATAGGCTACTACTTTGTAAACCCATACTGCAGCTGTGAAAGAGCTGCAAATGAAAATATAAATGGACTAGTAAGGCAAAATTTTAAAAGAGATCAGACTTCAGTTTGATAACGGATGAACAATTAATAAACGTGGTAGAAAAGCTAAATAATAGACCTAGAAAAAAAAGGCATCAATTTAATTCTCCAAATGAAGTATATTTTTAAATACTTAACAATAAAAAAAATTACATTTATTAATTGAATGCTCCAAATAAAAGTTGAAAGTTTGTTTGTGAATTCAAAAATATAAGCTACTTTTGCATCCAATTTAACAATAAAATATATTTTTATGAATCATTATGAAACTGTTTTCATTTTAAATCCCGTTTTATCTGAAGTTCAGGTAAAGGAAACAGTAAGCAAATTCGAAGATTTTCTTACATCCAGAGGAGCAGAAATGGTATCAAAAGAGGATTGGGGTCTAAAAAAAATGGCTTACGAAATCCAACACAAGAAAAGTGGTTTTTACCATTTATTCGAATTCAAAGTTGCAGGAGAAGTTCTTATTGCATTTGAAACTGAATTTAGACGTGACGAGAGAATTATGCGTTTCTTAACTGTAAGTTTAGACAAACACGCTATTTCTTGGGCTGAAAGAAGAAGAACAAAATTAAAATCATCTAAAGCGTAATTATTATGTCAACATTACAACAATCAGCTTCAGGAAAAAAAGACGGGGATATCAGATATCTTACGCCTTTGAACATAGAAACAAATAAGGCAAAAAAATATTGTCGTTTCAAAAAATCTGGTATCAAATATATCGATTATAAAGATGCAGATTTCTTATTGAAATTCGTTAATGAGCAAGGAAAAATTCTTCCTCGTCGTTTAACAGGAACTTCATTAAAATACCAAAGAAAAGTGTCAGTAGCTGTAAAAAGAGCGCGTCATTTAGCTTTAATGCCATACGTGGCGGATTTACTAAAATAATTAAAAATTAACAGTTGTTGTCCCGATAAAAATCGGGACTAACTTCTAATAACAAAGGACAACAACATGGAACTTATATTAAGACAAGACGTACAAAATTTAGGATTTAAAGATGATGTGGTAACTGTAAAAAATGGTTACGGTCGTAACTTTTTAATACCTCAAGGTTTCGCACATTTAGCTACCTCTTCTGCAAAGAAAGTATTAGCTGAAAACCTAAAACAAAGAGCTCACAAAGAAGCTAAAGTTGTTAACGATGCCAAAGCATTAGCAGAAGCGTTGAAAGCAATTGAAATTAAAATATTTGCAAAAGCAGGTGGAGAAAAATTATTCGGTTCAATCACGAATATCGATATCGCTGCAGCTTTAGCAAAAGGTGGTCAAGAAATTGACAGAAAATTTATCACTAGTGGAATAGTAAAAAGAACAGGAAAATATACTGCTTCTGTACGTTTACACAGAGATGTAATAGTTGAATTAGCTTATGAAATTGTTGCTGAAAAAGCATAATTTCTAAATTCATATAATTGAATCCCGATGAAAATCGGGATTTTTTTTGTTTGATGTCATTGCGAGGTACGAAGCAATCTCATCTAAAAATTTGTAATATATATTAACTAAAATTAGGAACAGATTACTTCGTTCCTCGTAATGACATGAAATACTCTCGACTTACCAAAGAGCAATTTGAAGAAATGCACACTGAATTCATTAATTTTCTTTCTACTCAAGCTATTGATAAAGCGGAATGGGACAAAATTAAAGTAGAACAACCTGAAATTGCCGAAAAAGAATTAGATGTTTTCTCTGATTTAGTTTGGGAAGGCGTACTTTCGAAAACCGAATATTTGGAACATTTCTCAAAAAATCATATTTTCCTTTTTCACTGTTTCGATACTTATGTAAAATCGATTGTGTTGAAATCATTGGTTCCTGAAACTAATTTTTTGACAAAAGAAGGTTTGCAATGGTTGAGCGACAATATGTTTACCGAAACAATTGAAATGAAAATTGGCAAAAAAGAATTTACAGAAGATAGAAATCAGTCGCTTTTTGAATTGATTCAGCAAGGTTCTTTCTTGAGTGATGGACAATTATTCAAACAAGTAAATTCTATTATTGAGTCATAAATTTCCAGAATAACTTCGGTTCATAAATTAAACTTTGTAACTTTGAGCCTATGTAACTTTGTCACTTTGTTAAATGGATATTCAAAATACGATTCTGCAATTACGAGAAGAATTAAACCAACACAATTATAATTATTATGTGTTGGATAAACCTACGATTTCTGATCTTGAATTTGATTTAAAACTAAAACAACTTCAAGATTTAGAACATAAATATCCTGAATTTTTTGATGAAAATTCACCAACACAGCGCGTTGGTGGAACGATTACAAAAAACTTTAAAACCGTTCAACACGATTATAGAATGTATTCTTTGGATAATTCCTATTCCAAAGAAGATTTGATTGAATGGGAAAAACGAATCCAAAAAGTATTGGGGGATGTTCCTTTGGAATATGTATGCGAATTGAAATATGACGGAGCATCAATAAGTATTACTTATGAAAATGGTGAATTAAAACGGGCAGTAACTCGTGGCGATGGTTTTCAAGGCGATGATGTTACCAATAATATAAAAACGATAAAGTCGATTCCGTTAAAATTAAAAGGTAATTTCCCTGATAAATTTGATGTTCGTGGAGAAATTATTTTGCCGTTTGCTGGTTTTGAAAAGATGAACCAAGAGCTTATGGATCTTGGCGAATTACCGTATTCTAATCCTAGAAATACAGCTTCTGGGAGTTTAAAATTACAAGACAGTGCCGAGGTTTCAAAGCGTCCTTTGGATTGTTTGTTGTATTTTATAATAGGTCCAAATTTGCCTTTTCGTTCCCAAATTGATAGTTTAGAAAGCGCCAGAAATTGGGGTTTTAAAGTTCCAAATGAGCCAAAATTAGCTCAGAATTTAGATCAAGTTTTTCAGTTTATAGATTTTTGGGATGTTCACAGGCATAAATTGCCTTATGAAACGGACGGTGTTGTTGTAAAAGTCAACCAATTTCAACACCAAGATGAATTGGGTTTCACAGCAAAATCGCCTCGTTGGGCAATGGCATACAAGTTCAAATCAGAACAAGTTTCCACCCGATTAAATTCGATTTCATATCAAGTTGGTCGAACAGGTGCAATTACGCCTGTTGCCAATTTAGAACCTGTTCAATTGGCGGGAACTATTGTAAAACGAGCTTCTTTGCACAATGCCGATCAAATTGAAAAATTGGATATTCGTATTGGCGATGAAGTTTTTGTTGAAAAAGGCGGTGAAATTATTCCTAAAATTATAGCAGTTGATTTGACTAAGCGTCCAATAAATTCAAATCCTACAATATATATTACTCATTGTCCTGAATGCCAAACAGAATTAGTACGTTCGGAAGGAGAAGCCAATCATTATTGCCCTAATTTTTATTGTTGTCCACCTCAAATTATTGGAAGAATTCAGCATTTTATTTCTCGAAAAGCAATGGATATTGAAGGGCTTGGCGGAGAAACGGTAGCGTTGTTATTCAATAATGCTTTGGTTCATAATTATGCCGATTTATATAAATTAACAGTTGAACAGATTTTACCATTGGAAAGAATGGCGCAGAAATCAGCAGAAAATTTGGTTAAAGGCGTTGAAAATTCAAAGAAAGTTCCCTTTGAAAATGTTTTATTTGCACTTGGAATTCGATTTGTTGGGGAAACTGTAGCTAAAAAACTAGCCAAACATTACAAAAATATTGATGCTTTAAGCAAAGCCACTTTCATGGATTTGGTTTTGGTTGATGAAATTGGAGAGCGAATTGCGCAAAGCGTACTTGACTTTTTTGAAAATCCTATCAATAAAGAAATTATTGAACAATTAAAAATACAAGGAGTTCAATTTGAAATTGTTGAAAAAATTAATCCTAATGCAACCGATAAACTAACTGGTAAAACCTTTGTGGTTTCTGGTGTTTTTGAGAAATTTTCTCGTGATGATTTGAAAAAAGCCATCGAAGATAACGGCGGTAAAGTAGGAAGTTCCATTTCCGCTAAAACGGATTACGTTGTTGCTGGAGATAATATGGGACCTGCAAAACTTGAAAAAGCAAATTCATTGAAAATTCCAATTATTTCTGAGGATGATTTTATAAAGATGCTAGATAAGAATTAATCATATTTTATTAAACAATAATACTTTTTCCGTTATGAGATTTTGATTTATCGTTATCAAAATAAAAGTCAATTCGACCTAAATTTATCCCATAACAACCCGCTTGATTGACAATTACTTCTTTTCCATCACTATTTTTCAGCACTGTTGGTTTGTCTAAAAAAGTATGTGTGTGTCCACCAATAATAAGGTCAATGTCTTTGGTTAACGTTGCTAACTTTACATCTGAAATTTTTTCTGGTTCGTCTTTATATTTATATCCAAGGTGGGAAAGACAAATTACAAGATCGCACTTTTGCTCCTGTTTTAGAATTCGGGTCATTTCTTGAGCGGTTTCAACAGGATTTAAATACACGGTTTCTTTATAGTTTTTTTTATCTACTAATCCAGATAATTCAATTCCAATTCCGAAGATTCCTACCTTAATTCCGTTTTTATTGAATATTTTGTACGGTTTTGTTTTACTATTAAGTACGGTATTTTCAAAGTTGTAGTTTGAGGTTACAAAATCAAAATTGGCATTGTGCATTTGAGAATAAAAACCGTCAATTCCGTTGTCGAAATCGTGGTTTCCCATTGTGCCCAAGTCGTATTTCATCATACTCATTAATTTCAATTCTAATTCGCCACCATAATAATTAAAATAGGGTGTTCCTTGAAATATATCGCCTGCATCAAGTAATAAAAGGTTTGGATTTTCTTGACGAATGCTTTCAATTAATGCCGCTCTTCTGGCAACTCCGCCCATATTTGGGTTTTTTGGATGGTCTGCTGGAAACGGGTCAATATAGGAATGAACATCGTTGGTGTGAAGAATTGTTAAGTGTTTTATATCTGTTTTATCGGTTGATTTGAAACTGCTTAATGACAATCCTAATCCCATTAATGCGGTACTTGCTGCTGTTTTTTGTATAAATTCTCTTCTTTTCATTTTTGTTTTTTTAGGTAAATTCCAAAAGGTTTATGATTTAATTTTAGCCCCGACTGGAGGGAAAATCCTGCGCTTTTTAGCGCAGATTGGAAGGAAGACGGGAATTGCAATTGCTGATTATTACTGTCTTTTCGCTCCAAAAAATATTTTATTCTATTAGAATTCTTTTGTCATTTATTAGTGGAATTGTGTCGATTTCCTTGAAATAATCGATGATTATGTTGCGTAATTTGTAGTCTAAATCGTAGATGGCGGTTCCTTTTTTGAAGAAATCCATTTTGTCGCCACCGTTGGCAAGGTAATCGGAAGTTACGACGTTGTAAAGGGTGTTGTTTTCAAGCGGTTTGCCCTGAATTAGGATGTTTTTTGGCTGATTATTTTTGTCGATTGTGAATTGAATTCCAGAAATTGGGTGTGGTTTTTTCTCGGAAATTATATAATTGACCATTTCTAAAATTTGTTCGCTTTTTAGGGTGACTACTTTTGCAGAATTTTCAAAAGGCATAATTTCGAAGGCTGTTTTTAGGGTTACATTTCCTTTTGGAATAATGGATCGAATACCGCCGTTGTTGAGCAAACAAAGGTTTATCTCTTTTTTTTCACGGGAATTAAAAACGATATTTCCACGTTGCAACGTGATATCTGCCAATAAATTTCCGATTGGTGTTTGCCATTGACCAGTTTTGTCTAAAGTTTGTGGCGAATAGGCGAGAACGATATTCAATTCGGTGTCGATGTGATCTTTGTAAGGTTTTATAAAGTTCTCAATTTCAGCAACTTCCTTGTGGTCGTTTGTGACAACAATTTCTTTTCCTTCAATTTTTGTGATGTAATTTTTGGGTGTTCCGCAAGAAACTGACAAGAGAAATGTTAAGAATAAAACAAAATCTCTCGAAAAAACATTATACTTTTTTAGATTTACCATCGAAAATGCGACTTATTTAATTAAATTTGTAATTCAAGTAAAAGTACTATGTTTTTAATTTATATAAAGAATTTTTTGACTAAAAAGATAGTTAATAAATCGTTATCAAATGTTAAACTGATTTCAACAGCTTCAAAAATTAAAAGTGTTGGAATTGTTTTTGACGAAAGTTATTTCTATGAAAGGGAAGCTTTAGTTCAAGAATTGGTTAAGCAAGGAATTGAGGAAAACGACATTAAAGTTCTGGTTTTCAAGGATAAAATAAAAAAAAATGAAGTTTTTGATTATCCAACTTTTTGTAATAAAGATTTAAGTTGGACGGCAACATTTGGTAAATCAGAAGTGTTAAATTTTATAAATGAAAATTTTGATTTGCTGATTAATTATTACGATGTTGAGAAAATTCCATTGTTGTTGCTTTCAAATGAATCAAAAGCGAGTTTTAAAGTTGGATTTTCTGCAATTGACAAACGCTTGAATCATTTTATGATTACTACAAATGCTGAAAATTATACTGTTTTCATTGACGAATTATTTAAATATTTAAAAATATTAAACAAAATATAGTATGCAATCATTAATAGGAACTGGAGTTGCGTTGGTTACGCCTTTCAAAAAAGATTTCTCAGTTGATGTGGAATCCTTGACGAAAATTGTAAATTATCAAGTTGAAAACGGGATTAATTATCTTGTAATTCTTGGAACGACTGCCGAAAATGCGACCTTAAACCAAGAAGAAAAAGAGTTGGTAATTCAAACGGTTGTTGCTGCTAATAAAGGCAGATTGCCACTTGTTTTGGGTGTTGGCGGGAATAATACTCATAAAGTAATTGAGGAATTGAAAAGCAGAGATTTTTCAGATTTCGTTGCAATACTTTCGGTTTCTCCTTATTATAATAAACCAACTCAGGAAGGAATTTATCAGCATTTTAAAGCGATTGCGGAAGTTTCACCAATTCCAGTAATCCTTTATAATGTACCTGGAAGAACAGGAAGTAATGTTTTGCCTTCGACGGTTCTTCGTTTGGCAAATGATTTTAAAAATATTGTTGCAATAAAGGAAGCTGCGGGCGATTTGGTTCAGGCGATGCAATTAATTCATAATAAACCGAAGGATTTTTTGGTTATTTCTGGCGATGATATGATTGCATTACCCATAGTTTTGGCAGGTGGAAGTGGAGTTATTTCTGTAATTGGTCAAGGTTTTCCAAAACAATTTTCTGAATTGATTCGTTTTGGTTTGGATAGAAAAGTCGATGATGCTTATAAATTGCATTATTTTTTGTCAAATAGTATTGATATGATTTTTGAACAAGGAAATCCTGGTGGAATTAAAGAAGTGTTGAAATCATTGGGTTTATGTGAAAATACCGTTCGTTTGCCATTGGTAAATGTTGATGCTGATTTGGCTACGAGAATAGCTTTATTCGTTGGTGAAATTGATAATAAATTAGCAATAAAAGAGCAGAATTATTATTAGAAAAAAATATTTTGTAGTCACTAAATTAATAACTAAATTTGCAGTTGATTTTTAAACGGTTTAAATGCCACTAAATCTGCATAAATTCAATAAAAAAATGAATAAATTTATAATTATAGTTCTAATTGTTGTTGGCTTTTCATCTTGTAGTGAATATCAAAAGGCTTTAAAATCGGAAGATCTTGCAGTTAAATTTGATGCATCAGCCAAGCAATATGAAAAAGGGAAATATTCAAAAGCAATTCGTCTTTTTGAACAAATAGCCCCAACATATAGAGGAAAACCTCAAGCTGAAAAAATGTTTTATATGTTTTCACAGTCGTATTATAAAACAAAACAATATTATTTGTCGGGATACCAATTTGAAAGTTTTGCAGCTGGATATCCAAAAAGTGATAAAATTGAAGAAGCATCGTATTTAGGTGCGAAAAGTTATTCAATGTTATCGCCAGTTTACAGTTTAGATCAAACAGATACTGACAAAGCAATTGAGAAATTACAAGCATTTATAGATACTTATCCAAATTCTTCATATTTGGCTGAAGCTAATGTTGTAGTTAAAGCATTAAGAGAAAAGTTAGAGAAAAAAGCATACGAAAATGCGCTAGGGTATAATAAAATTTCTGATTTTAAGTCTGCAATAATTGCACTTGATAATTTTATTATAGATTATCCTGGAACGCCATTTAAAGAAAAAGCATTGTTTTACAAGTTTGATTCTGCTTATCAATTGGCAATTAACAGTATAACAACAAAAATGCAAGACCGTTTGAATGTTGCTAAAACAGCATATTCTAATTTGGTAAAATTTAATGCGAATACAGAATACAAACAAAAAGCTGACCAAATGTTGGCGAGAATAGACACAGATTTAAAACAATTTTCAAAATAAATAGAAAGTCATGGATTTAAAAAAGACGAATGCTCCAGTAAATACAATTACTTATAATAAAAGTATTATTGAGGAACCAACTGGTAATGTGTATGAAGCTATCACTATTATGGCTAAAAGAGCAAACCAAATTAATTCTGAAATCAAAAAAGAATTGACAGAAAAGTTGGAAGAATTTGCAACTTATAATGACAGTTTAGAAGAAGTTTTTGAAAATAAAGAACAAATTGAAGTTTCTAAATTTTACGAAAAATTACCAAAACCACACGCTCTTGCAGTTCAAGAGTGGTTGGATGACAAAATCTACTACAGAGATTCAACTAAATAAGATATAATGTCAGTTTTAAGCGGTAAAAAAATAGTACTGGGAATTTCTGGTGGAATTGCTGCTTACAAAACTGCTTCATTAGTTCGGCTATTCATAAAAGCAGGTGCACATATCCAAGTGATAATGACACCTGCTTCTAAGGATTTTATAACGCCGTTAACGTTGGCAACGCTTTCAAAAAGACCTGTTTTTTCGAGTTTTTATAAGGAAGAAGAGGAATCAATTTCTCAAGTTGAAACCACAAATAAAAATTTAGAATGGAACAATCACGTTGAAATTGCGCTTTGGGCGGATTTGATTGTAATTGCGCCTGCTACTGCAAATACGTTGTCGAAAATGGCAAATGGAATTTGTGATAATATTCTAATTGCAACCTATTTATCTGCAAATTGTCCTGTTTATTTTGCACCTGCAATGGATTTGGATATGTACAAACATCCTTCAACAATAGCGAGTTTTTCTAAATTGAAATTGTACGGAAACACTATAATTCCTGCTGAAAGTGGCGAATTAGCAAGTGGACTTTCAGGCGAAGGTAGAATGGCAGAACCTGAAAATATTGTTGCATTTATAGAAAAAGATTTAGAAAAAAAGTTGCCTTTATTAGGTAAAAAAATAATTATTACCGCAGGCCCAACGTATGAAGCTATTGACCCTGTTCGGTTTATTGGCAATCATTCTTCTGGAAAAATGGGTTTTGATTTAGCGCAAAGCGCAGCTGATTTTGGTGCATCTGTAATTTTGATTTCTGGACCATCTCATTTGTCAATTGAAAATAATTTAGTACAATTGATTCGTGTAGTTTCTGCTCAAGAAATGTATGAGGAATGTCATAAATATTTCGGAACTTCAGATGTTTTTATAGGTGCTGCCGCTGTTGCAGATTACAAACCTAAAAATAGTGCTGCTCATAAAATAAAAAAATCAGAAGACACGTTATCTATTGAACTAGAAAAAACGAAAGATATATTGGCTTCATTGGGTTCAATTAAAGAAAATCAGTTTTTAATTGGATTTGCATTGGAAACAGAAAATGAAATTGAGAATGCGAAGTTGAAAGTTCAGAAAAAAAACCTAGATTTGATAGTTTTAAATTCTTTGCAAGATAAAGGTGCGGGATTTGGAAGTTTAACAAATAAAGTTACTTTTATAGATAAAGATTTCAAGGTAAAACCAATGGAATTAAAATCGAAAGAAGCAGTTGCAGATGATATTTTAAAAATAATAATAGCCCACTATGATTCGTAATATATTTAGTTTATTTTTATTTTTAGCTTTGGGAATTGTCCAAGCGCAACAGTTGAATTGTACGATTAATGTCAATGCTGATAAGGCGGCGAGTACAAATAAGCAAATTTTTAAGACATTAGAAAAATCGTTGACTGAATTTGTGAATAAAACAGATTGGACTGGAGTTGCGTATAAGCAAGATGAAAAAATAAATTGTTCAATGTTTATAACCGTTACGGCGTATGATTCAGATCAATTTACAGCAACAATTCAAGTACAATCTTCTAGACCAATTTATAATTCTTCCTATTCATCTCCTGTTTTGAATTTTAACGATAAGGATTTTTCATTTAGATATACTGAATTTGAAAATTTAACATTTAATCCTACCAATTTTGATTCTAACTTAATTTCTGTGATTGCATTTTATAGTTATGTAATTATTGGGATGGATGGCGATACTTTTTCAAAACAGGGTGGAAGTAAATATTTAGAAACTGCTCAAGACGTTGCCAATGTTGCAATTTCTGGCGGTTATAAAGGTTGGGCTCAAACAGACGGAAATCAAAATCGTTATTTTTTGATAAACGATATGCTTTCAAATACTTTTAGTCCTTTTCGAGATGCAATGTATGAATATCATTATGAAGGTTTGGATTTGATGCACAAAGATTTGAATGCTGCTAAACTTATGATTAAAGACGCCATAAATACTATTGGGAAGATTAATGAAACTAGACCAAATGCTTTTTTAACACGTGTATTTTTTGACGCAAAATCGGATGAAATTGTGTCTATTTTTTCTGCGGGCCCATCAATGGATATCCGAGATTTAATAGGTAGTTTAAATACTATTTCGCCTTTAAATTCTAGTAAATGGGCGGGAATTAAATATTAGAAGCATACAATTCAAAACAATTATTTCACTTAATAACTATAAATGCTAACGTCACTTTCTATTAATAATTTTGCTTTAATTGATAAATTAGGAATTGATTTTTCTGATGGTTTTTCAATTATTACGGGTGAAACTGGAGCTGGAAAATCAATATTATTAGGTGCGTTAGGATTGGTTTTAGGAAAAAGAGCCGATTTAACTTCCCTAAAAAATAAAGACGAAAAGTGTATTATTGAAGCCCATTTCCAAATTTCAAATTACAATTTACAGTCTTTTTTTGATGCCAATGATTTAGATTATGAATCAGAAACAATCATTCGTAGAGAAATATTGCCTTCGGGAAAATCGCGCGCTTTCATCAATGACAGTCCCGTAAATCTTCAAGAATTGCAAGATTTGAGTTTGTTTTTGATAGATATTCATTCGCAACATCAAACTCAAGAACTTTCTGAAGAGACTTTTCAATTTCAAATTATAGATGCTGTTGCCAATAATGTTGACGTAATCACTTCGTATTCAGCAATTTTGAAATCCTATAAAAAAGACAAATCTCAACTTACAATATTAAATAACCAACTTCAATTGGTTTTAAAAGAGCAAGATTACAATACTTTTTTATTAGAAGAATTGCTTGCGGCACAACTGAAATTGAACGAACAAGAAGAATTGGAGCAAATTTATGAGCAACTAAATAACGTTGAATTCATAAAAGAAAGTCTTGATAAATCTATGGCTTTAGCCAATGAAGAACAGTTTGGGATTTTGCAAAATTTGAAGGAATTGAAAATTGCTTTGCAAAAAACAGTTGGTTTCTCTATAGATTATAAATCTTTATTTGAAAGAATTAATAGCGTTTCCATTGAATTCGATGACATTGCAAATGAATTGAATCAACTTTCGGAAAATTTGATTAATGATCCTGAACAATTGGATTTAGTCAATCAGAAATTGCAAACTATTTATAATTTGCAGAAAAAACACCAAGTTGGGTCTGTTTCAGAATTGCTTGAAATTCAAAATGATTTGGATAATAAGGTTGTTTCTGTTGGAGAATTGGAAATTGAAATAAATAAATTAACGACTAAAATTCAAAATACAACTTTAGAATTAGACAATTTTGCAAGTATAATTCGAGAAAATCGATTGAAAGCAGTACCTGTTTTATCAGAAAAATTAATTTTTATTTTGGAACAATTAGGAATGCCAAATGTTCGATTTAATATGGAATTAAAACCATCGGATACTTATTTTGCAAATGGAAAAGATGAATTACAATTTTTATTTTCTGCAAATAAAGGTTCTGATTTTGGATTGTTAAAAAAAGTAGCTTCTGGAGGGGAATTATCGAGAATTATGTTGGCTACAAAAGCAATTTTGGCACAATATTCCAATTTGCCAACTATCATTTTTGATGAAATTGACACAGGTGTTTCTGGAGAAATTGCTAATAAAATGGGGAATATAATGAAAGAAATGAGTGCTAAGATGCAAGTATTTTCAATTACACATTTGCCACAAATTGCCGCCAAAGGAAATGTTCATTACAAAGTTTTTAAATCAATTCAAGGCGAAAGCACAATTTCAGAATTAAAATTGCTCACAACAGAAGAAAGAATTGTAGAAATTGCAGAAATGCTTTCAGGAAAAGATATTTCTGATTCTGCTTTAAATCACGCAAAAGCCTTGTTAAATTAAATATTTTTTTACTTTTGCAAAAGAAAAAAATCAACAATAATCACAAACGAATAAAATACAAAAATGATTATAGAACCAAGAATGAGAGGATTTATTTGCTTGACAGCACATCCAGAAGGGTGCGAGCAAAGTGTTAAAAATCAAATTGAATATATAAAATCAAAAGGAGCAATTGACGGAGCTAAAAAAGTTTTGGTAATTGGCGCTTCAACTGGTTTTGGTTTGGCATCAAGAATTACGAGTGCTTTTGGTTCAAATGCTTCAACTATAGGAGTGTTTTTTGAAAAGCCACCTTCCGAAGGAAAAACGGCTTCACCAGGTTGGTATAATTCTGCAGCATTTGAAAAATTAGCACACGAATCTGGTTTGTATGCAAAAAGTATCAACGGCGATGCATTTTCAAATGAAATAAAAAAACAGACATTAGATTTAATAAAATCCGATTTAGGTCAAGTTGATTTGGTAATTTATAGTTTGGCTTCACCGGTTAGAATGAACCCAAAAACTGGAGTTTTACACCGTTCTGTATTGAAACCAATTGGAGGAACATTTACCAATAAAACAGTTGATTTTCATTCAGGAATTGTATCGAATATTAGTATTGACCCTTGCAATGAGGAAGATATTGAAAATACGGTTGCCGTTATGGGTGGTGAAGATTGGTCGATGTGGATTGAGGATTTAAAGGCAGCTAATTTATTGGCACCAGGAGCAAAAACTGTTGCTTATTCGTATATCGGACCTTCATTAACAGAGGCAGTTTATAGAAAAGGAACGATTGGACGTGCAAAAGATCACTTGGAAGCAACCGCTTTTTCTATTACTGACAGTTTGAAATCTATCGGTGGAACTGCGTATGTTTCTGTGAATAAAGCATTGGTAACACAAGCAAGTTCAGCAATTCCAGTTATTCCGTTGTATATTTCTTTATTGTATAAAATAATGAAAGAAGAAGGAATTCACGAAGGTTGCATCGAACAAATTCAACGTTTGTATCAAAATAGATTGTATTCAGGAACTGAAATTCCAACGGATGAAAAAGGAAGAATTCGAGTTGATGATTGGGAAATGAGAGCCGATGTTCAAGAAAAAGTAGCTAAATTATGGGAACAAGCAACAACAGAATCTTTGCCAGCAATTGGTGATTTAGAAGGATATAGAAAAGATTTTCACAACCTTTTTGGATTTGGATTTGAAGGCGTAAATTACGATGCAGATACCAACGAAATGGTTGGTGTTTCAAGTATAGTATAAAAAAGAATAAATAATAATTAGCCACAAATTCACTGATTTTTAGAAATATAATCTTTGAATTTGTGGCTTTTTTAATAATATAAAATATGTACAATTTATTAAAAGGGAAACGAGGAATTATTTTTGGAGCATTAGATGAAAATTCTATAGCTTGGAAAACTGCAGAACGAGTTCACGAAGAAGGTGGAATTTTTGTTTTAACCAATGCGCCTGCTTCCATTAGAATGGGATCAATCGATGCTTTAGCAGTAAAAACCAATTCTCAGATTATTCCTGCTGACGCTACTTCTGTTGAAGATTTGGAGAATTTAGTGGATAAAGCAATTGAAATTTTAGGCGGAAAAATTGATTTTGTATTGCATTCAATTGGGATGTCCGTAAATGTCAGAAAAGGGAATCATTATACCAATCAGAATTATGATTATACTGAAAAAGGTTGGAATGTTTCGGCTGTTTCTTTTCATAAAGTGATGCAAGTTTTATATAAAAAAGAGGCTATGAACGAGTGGGGGAGCATTGTTGCATTGACTTATATGGCATCGCAACGTGTTTTCCCAGATTATAACGATATGGCGGATAACAAAGCTTTTTTAGAATCTATTGCACGTAGTTTTGGGTATTTCTTTGGTAAAAATAAAAAAGTGAGAGTTAATACTATTTCACAATCGCCAACACCAACAAAAGCAGGTCACGGAGTAAAAGGTTTCGATGAATTTATTGCTTATTCTGATGCAATGGCACCGCTTGGAAATGCAACTGCATTGGATTGTGCAAATTATACTGTGGCTATGTTTTCTGATTTGACAAAACGAGTGACCTTACAAAATTTATATAACGATGGTGGTTTTTCAAATATGGGAGTTAGTCAGGAAGTTTTAGAGCGATTTTAGTTATTATTTGATATTTTTTTTATAATTTATATTTTTAATTATTACATTTATACTTTATTAACTAAAATTTATTTTAACATGAAAAAAATTACTTTGTTGATTGCTGTAATATTAATTCAATTTAACTTTGGGTTTTCTCAGTGCATAAGAACAACACAATATCCAACATCTGTTGTTGTCTCTAATAATCTTGGTTTAGCACAAACCATAGCTACTTGCAACTATACTTCAGAATATGCAAGCTTAAGTGGATTGCTAATTGGTTCAAATTATATTTTTACTTGTAATATTTCGGGAGTGGAAAATTATATTACAGTTACTGATTTAACTAATAATGTAATTGCTATGGGAAGCTCTCCTTTAACTGTGAACGCAATTACATCAAGCGAGGTTTTAGTTAATTTTTCTGATGACGCAGCTTGTGTTTCTTCTACTGGTTGTCATACTACAACTATTCAAATATTATTAACCTGTCCGGTACCAACTGGAATATTAGTTTCAAATATTACAAATACCAATGCTAATTATACATGGCAGCCGGGAGGAAGTGAAACTTCTTGGGAGGTTTTGGTTTTGCCTAGTAGTGTGGCTGCTCCTGTAGCTTCTACCTCTGGAATTCCAATTTCTGGTACACCGTCATACTCATCAAATGATTTATCACCTTCAAATACCTATAAATTTTATGTAAGAGCTAATTGCGGGTCTGAATTTAGTCCATGGTCGGGAACAACATTTTCTACGCCATTAGCAAACGATAATTTTGCAAATTCTATATCAGTTTCTTGTGGGACAACTTATTCAAGTTCAACAGCTACAGCGACATTAGATGAAGATTCTGCTCCTGATGGTTATGGAGCTGATATGGATGCACCTAATGTTTGGTATTCTTATACAGGCTCTGGTTCTGTACAATCAGTTACTTTGAATCTTTGTAATTCTTCTTATGACTCTTCAGTTTTAATTTATACTGGGAATTCAGGCAATTTAACTTTAGTTGCTGGAAACGATGATGATAGTACTTGTGGGACTTTATTATCAACACGTTCAAGAGTTACTTTTACATCTGATGGCGTTTCTACTTATTATATAGCTGTAGAAGGTTATAATGTTTCAAGTGTAGGTGCTTTTAATATGGAAGTGACCTGTACATCAGTAACACCACCAGCGGTATTAAATCAAAATTGCACTTCTGCATTAGCTGTTTCCGTAAATGGTACCGATGTAGTTTCTGATAATTCTTTTGGAGACAGTAGTTCGGTGCAACCATCGTGTGATTTATTTGGTGTTATTCAAGATGTTTGGTTCTCATTTGTTGCGCCATCTGTTTCAGTTGATTGTTTAGTTACTAATGGAACAATGACATCTTCAAATTTTAATATATATTCTGGGGATTGTGCAACATTAACTGCTGTAACATCAGCATGTAATTCAAATTTAACTACCCCAACAACTGAGTCATTAGTAGGTTTAACAGTTGGAAATACTTATTATGTTCAAGTTTGGAGTAATGCAAGTGAGCAAGGTACTTTTACTATAAAATTGACTGATTCTACATTAAGTACTAATAACTTTAATTCTGCTGCTTTTTCATACTATCCAAACCCGGTTAAAAATACTTTAAACTTGTCTTATTCTGAAAATATTTCAGATGTGTCAGTTTATAATTTATTAGGACAACAAGTAATTGCAAAAGCGGTAAATGCGAATCAATCACAAATTGATATGTCGCACTTAACCAGCGGAACCTATATGGTAAAAGTTACTTCAAACAATCAAGTAAAAACAATTAAAGTGATTAAAGAATAATTATTTTAACACATACTTTTTTTATAGAAAGCCATCAACGTAAAGTTGGTGGTTTTTTTATTTATATAGTTTATCTTTGTTAAATCATAAGTATAAACATAGATTCAAATAACGATGTATTTTTCTTTAATTATTCCTGTTTTCAATCGCCCTGACGAAGTAAAAGAACTTTTAGAAAGTTTAGTACACTCTGATTTTAAAGAAGATTTCGAGGTGGTAATAGTTGAAGACGGTTCAACTTTGCCTTGTGATAATGTAGTTGATTCTTATAAAAGTAAATTAAATATTTCATATTATTTGAAATACAATTCAGGCCCAGGCGATTCAAGAAATTTTGGAATGAATTTAGCTAAAGGAGATTATTTTCTAATATTCGATTCAGATTGTATTATTCCAAATACTTATTTATTAGAAGTTTCAAAACAATTAAAATTTCATTATGTTGATTGTTTTGGTGGGCCAGACAAAGCATTAGCTTCTTTTTCTAACATACAAAAAGCTATTAACTTTTCGATGACTTCTTTTTTGACTACGGGAGGAATTCGTGGTGGTTCAGAAAAAATTGATAGGTTCCAACCTAGAAGTTTCAATATGGGATTGTCAAAAAAGGCATTCCAAGCATCAGGTGGTTTTGGAAATATTCACCCTGGTGAAGATCCAGATTTATCCATCCGACTTTGGAATATAGGTTTTGAAACAAAGTTGTTTTCCGATGCTTTTGTCTATCATAAAAGAAGAATTGATTGGGAGAAATTTTATATCCAAGTTAATAAATTTGGAAAGGCGCGTCCGATTTTAAATAGTTGGTATCCAGAACACAATAAATTAACTTATTTCTTTCCATCACTATTTATAGTAGGGTTTTTTATTTCCATATTTCTTTTGATTTTCTCTCAAGATTTACCTCTAAAATTATATTTCATTTATTTTTTTATATTGTTTGTTACCGCATCATTTCAAAACAGAAGTGTAATCATTGGCTATTTGGCAGTTCGTGCAACTTGGAAGCAATTTTTAGGATACGGATTAGGATTTATAGAATCATTTTTTAAAATCATTATACTTAAGCAAAAACCAGAAGTAGCTTTTCCAGAATTATTCTTTAAGTTATGACAAAAATAATAGGTTTGACAGGCGGAATTGGAAGTGGAAAAACTACGATTGCAGAACACATAAAATCGTTAGGATTTCCTGTTTATATTGCTGATGACGAAGCTAAAAAGATTCTTAAGTTGCCAGAAACGTTAAACTCTTTAAAATTAGTTTTTGGTAATTCTATATTTGATGATGGATTACTTAATAAAGATAAATTATCAAATATTGTTTTTAACAATCCCGAAATGTTAAAACAGTTAAATCAAATCATACATCCAGCTGTAAAAAGTAATTTTGATCTTTGGCTTATTGCTAATAGAAACTATCCATTAGTTGTAAAAGAAGCTGCTATTTTATTTGAAAGTGGTAGTTATAAAGATTGTGATATAGTTATTACAATTATTGCTCCATTAGTTAGTAGAATTAAACGTGTCGTTGAGAGAGATGATGTAAATTCTGAAGCAGTTTTGAGTCGCATTAACAATCAATGGACAGACGAAATGCGAATTTTGAAAAGTGATTATGTTATTGAAAATAAAGACATTATAAAAGCGTGTGCGCAAACTGAAAAAATTCTAAAAAAAATCCTAAATCAATAATAAATATGCTAATTGTTAATGTTTGGTTAATATATTAATGGTATAAGTGTTAAAATGTTAAATTTGTATAGATGAATAAATTATTTTTCCGTTTATTAATTGTCTTGATGAGTTTGTCCCTAATTGGGATTATTTTGGTACAAGTATATTGGTTCAATTCTTCTTTTCAAAATAATGATGAACAATTTCGTTATCATGTTCAACAAGCAATAAGTAATGTATCAAATAAGTTGCAAAAGCAGGAAGCTTATAGTTTTTATGACAAATACAATCGTTATAAAGACAGTACAGGTAAAGCCCCTCAAAAGAAAGATTTATTAGAATTTTATTACGTTCAAAAAAATACAAAAACAAATGAAACTATAATATATTCTAACAGTATTATTGCTGAGGATTATTCAATTTCACCTTCAGTATTCAATAAGAAGATTGACAGTGTTAAATTAAAAAACTTTTCATCCAAAAGAACAACAGAGGTTTATAATAATAATAAAATTGATAATTCAAGTGTTCAAAATAATTTAATTGCTGATTCAAAAACACAAAAATCAGGAAATTTAGATATATTAGATAATGCACAATTTGAAATTTTTTTCAAAGATATTGCGGCAACAATGCCAATTGAAGAAAGAGTTTCAAAAGATAATTTAAATAAATTATTATCAAGTGAATTAGATGAATTTGGTGTCAAAACACCATTTGAATATGGAATTTATAGTAATGGGCTTGCAACTAAAATTAAATCGGATAAGTTTAAATATGATAAATATACAACTTATACAATTCCAATTTTAACAGATAATGAAGGGTCAAATAACTATCAATTATTGGTTAGTTTTCCTCACAAAAAGAAATTTTTATTTTCTGAATTGCTGGGGATTACAGTTTTATCGATAATTTTTACATTAATAATAATAATTGCATATTCGAGTGCTTTGAACCAGCTAATCCGTCAGCGTCAAATATCTGAAATTAAAACAGATTTTATTAATAATATGACGCATGAGTTTAAAACGCCAATTGCAACGATAAATTTAGCTTTGGATGCTATTAAAAATCCTAAAATTATTGATGATAAAGAAAAGGTTCATCGGTACCTTCAAATGATTAGGGATGAAAATAAACGAATGCATGCGCAAGTTGAAAATGTTCTTAGAATTTCTAAATTAGAAAAAAGAGAATTAGATATTAGTAAAGAATCGAATAACATTCATGAGACAATTGATGAAGCGGTTGAACATGTTAATTTAATTATTGAAGACAGACAAGGTACAATTACGACGCATTTTGATGCAAACCGAACAACAGTTTTATTAAATGATGTTCATTTTACAAATGTTCTGGTAAATATTTTAGACAATGCAATTAAATATTCACCTGAAATTCCAGTTATTGATATTTATACAGAAAATGTAAAAGATTTTGTAATTATTAAAATTAAAGATCAAGGTGCTGGAATGAGTAAAGTAGCTCAAAAGAGAATTTTTGAAAAATTCTATCGAGAACATACTGGAGATTTGCACAATGTTAAAGGACACGGACTTGGTTTGGCCTATGTGAAAAGGATTGTTGATGATCACAATGGCGAAGTTTATGTGGAAAGTGAAAAAGGAAAAGGAAGTACATTTATTATAAAATTACCACTAATTAATTAATTATTATGGAAACAGACAACAAAAAAATTCTTTTAGTAGAAGACGATCAAAATTTCGGAGCCATTCTAAAGGACTATTTAATGCTAAATGATTTTGATGTTACATTGGCAAAAAATGGAATGGAAGGTTTTGAAAAATTCAAAAAAGACACTTATGATTTGTGTATTTTAGATGTTATGATGCCTTACAAAGATGGTTATACTTTAGCCAAAGAAATTAGAGAAAAAAACAAAGAGGTGCCAATTATTTTCTTAACAGCAAAATCTATGAAAGAAGATGTGTTAAAAGGATATAAAGTTGGTGCAGATGATTATTTGAACAAACC
>CANFVB010000023.1 GCA_947450355.1 Bacteroidota bacterium | reverse complement strand
TAAAACTAAAATTTACAGATTTACCAAAATAAAAGCAAAAAGTAAAAGTAAAGTGCTACCGCACTTTACTTTTTTTCATTGTAGAATTTGTTTTATCGAACAGTAAAACACTTTTAAGGCATCATAAATTCCTTTTAACGTATGATGAAATCCTTTTAATGCATAGTAAATTCCTTTTAACGTATGATGAATTCCTATTAAGGCATAGTAAATTCCTTTTAACGTATGATAAATTCCTTTTAAGGCATAATAAATTCCTTTTAACGTATGATGAATTCCTTTTAAGGCATCATAAATTCCTTTTAACGTATGATGAATTCCTTTTAAGGCATAATAAATTACTATTAACGAATGTGAAATAACAAATAATGAATACGCAAGAATGAAAAATTACGAATAGAAAATGTCACGCAATACCAAAAACCAAATAACCGAATTAACAATTAACACGCTCTATGAAGTGTCCAAAATGAATCAGATATATTCCTGTAACTAATTTGTTTTCAATTTTATAATTCATTCATTCATAAAAATGCAACTAAACCTATTTTTTTTTAAAGCATTTGCTTTCCAAAAAAAAATCCCTTTAAACATCGTTTAAAGGGATTTTAAATTTCAAGTATTTTCTGAAATTATACTTATTTTTTCACAGGAATACTTTCCAATATTTCCACTACAAATTTCCAGAATTTTTGTGCCGATTTGATACTCGCTCTTTCATCTGGAGAATGCGCTCCGTGAATAGTCGGTCCAAAAGAAATCATATCCATATCAGGATAATTGGTTCCTAAGATTCCACATTCTAATCCTGCGTGACACGCCACCACTTTAGGTTTTTCGTTGTTTTGTTTTTCATAAATAGCAACTAAAACATCCAAGATTTCCGACTTTACGTTTGGCGTCCAACCCGGATAGGAACCCGCTAATGTAACTTCACAACCACTCAATTCAAATGCAGAACGCAAGGCGTTTGCCAAATCAAATTTGGAAGTTTCAACTGAAGAACGAGTCAAACAACCAATGGTAATTTCCCCGTCTTTAATGATAATTCTAGCTACATTATTAGACGTTTCTACCAAATCTTCCATATCGGCACTCATACGATATACGCCATTATGAGCGGCATAAATAGAACGAATAATTCCTTCTTGAACTCCTAAATCCATTACTTTTGAAGGCAATTCCGATTTTACGATTTCAATAGTCAGATTCGGTTCTGTAGTTTTGAATTCGGTTTTTATGTCATTGATAATTTCTTGCATATCAAAAACATACGCTTCGTCATACATTTGAGCCACAATAACTTTGGCAACACTTTCTCTTGGAATAGCATTTCGCAAACTTCCACCATTAATTTCAGCCACTTGAAGTCCAAAATTCTCGAAAGCATCAAACAATAATCGGTTCATTATTTTGTTGGCATTTCCCAAACCTTTGTGAATATCCATCCCTGAATGTCCGCCGTTCAAGCCTTTTACAGTAATGGTGTATCCCACAGAACCTTCAGGCGTTTCCTCTTCGTTGTAGCTTCTTGTAGCGGTAACATCAATTCCTCCAGCGCAACCAATATCAATTTCATCGTCTTCTTCGGTATCCATATTCAGAAGGATTTCTCCTTTTAGAATCCCGCCTTTTAGGTTCAAAGCACCAGTCATTCCTGTTTCTTCGTCGATGGTAAATAACGCTTCAATAGCAGGATGTTGGATGGTTTTACTTTCTAAAATTGCCATAATCATTGCAACTCCAAGACCGTTATCGGCTCCTAAAGTGGTGCCACGAGCACGTACCCAGTCGCCATCAACATACATATCAATTCCTTGTGTGTCAAAATCAAAAATAGTATCGGAATTTTTTTGGTGCACCATATCCAAATGCCCTTGAAGTACAACGGCTTTGCGATTTTCCATTCCTGGTGTTGCTGGTTTTCTGATGATTACATTGCGAATTTCATCTTCAAAAGTTTCTAATCCTAAACTATTTCCGAAGTCTTTCATAAATTCAATTACACGTTCTTCTTTTTTGGAAGGACGCGGTACCGCATTCAAATCGGCAAATTTATTCCAAAGTGCTTTTGGTTCGAGGTTTCTAATTTCTTGACTCATTTAAGTGTTTTTTAATTTTATTGTGGATAATTTATAGGGTTCAATGCAGTGTTAAAAATAGAGATTATAAAGATAGTTTTTAGATTTTCATCAATGTAATAGAAGATAATAAATGGAAATTTATGAATTGGAAAACCGTGATAATCTTTATAACGGATTTGAAAAAAGGGGCTTTTAATCAAAGTTCCAATGTGTTCATTGACCACTTTGTAAAAATATTCTCCTAATCCAATTTGCTTTGAGTCGTAATAATCTATTGCATTTTGAATGTCTAAGATTGCTCTTGGCTCAATTACAATTTTATAAATCATCCTTTGGATTTAAACTGCAATTGTTTTTTTGCATCGTTCCAAGGTATAAAATCGTCAGTTTTTGCAGTAGCTCTTCTTTCATCCAACAAATTCATCATTTCTTGATTTATAGAAAACTCATTTATTACCGTTTCGTAATTGAATTTTTCTATTAATTTCATAAAAAAAGAGAGTTCGTTGTCTGGAATATTTAATGTTATTTGTGTCATCCTTACTTTTATCTGAATACAAATTTACAAATAAATAAGGTACAGTAACTTTTTAATTGTTATTTTTATGCCAAATCTAAAACGGTGCAACGAAAATACATTCTTCCATTATTACTGTTCATTCAAATACTATTTTTACAGCTAATTTCGTTGTTCCCAGAAGTGGTAGAGCGCTATTACAGTAATGGTTTGTATGTTTATATTTCCAAATTTTCTCGAATTGTATTTGGTAAATTTCCTTTTTCTGTTGGCGATTGCATTTATTTTTTGGTGGTGTTTTTAATTTTAAGATGGTTTTGCCAACAACGTAAATTGGGGAAATTGAATTGGAAAGATTCGGCTTTGCGGATTCTGAGTTTTCTGTCGGTATTTTATTTTTTGTTTAATTTGCTTTGGGCAATGAATTACCATCGGGTGCCATTATTTGAAAAAATGGCGATTGAACGGAAATATTCCAATGAAGATTTGCTGAAATTTACGAAAGTTCTGATTGCAAAAACAAATGAAATTCACAGTCAAATTCAGAAAAATGACAGTTTGAAAGTTGTTTTTCCGTATTCGCAAGAGCAGGTTTTTGAAATGAATTTGAAAGGTTACCAGTTGCTTTCTAACCAATTTTCAAGTTTTGAATATACCAATCCCAGCGTTAAGAAATCGCTTATTAGTTTGCCGTTGAGTTATATGGGTTTTGGTGGTTATTTGAATCCGTTTACGAATGAAGCTCAGGTAAATGACAAAGGGCCAATGTATAATTTCCCAACAACAGTTTGTCATGAAATGGCGCATCAATTGGGATATGCTTCGGAAAGTGAGGCAAATTTTATTGGGTTTTTAGCGTCTATAAAAAATGAGAATTTGTATTTTCAATATTCAGGTTACAGTTATGCATTGCGGTATTGTTTAGGAAATTGGCGAATTCGAGATGAAAAAGTTTTCGATGAATTACTAAAAACGATTCATCCTGGAATTTTGAAAAACTACAAGGAAAGTGAAGAATTTTGGAAGAACTACGAAACTTTTATAGAAAAAGGATTCCAAATATTTTACGATAATTTCCTGAAATTCAATCAGCAAAAAGATGGTTTGGGTGGCTATAGTAAATTTGTAGATTTGATGGTAAATTACTATAAAGACAAATCGTTTTAGGGAAATTTTGCTTTTTTCGGACAATTCCAAGTATTCAAATGAATTTTAGTCTAGCCCAGATGGAAATGGAAATCCCACGCTTTTTAGCGTGGATTGCAATGTACAGCAGGAATTGCATTTCCTGAAAATGCGGGAACAATTCGCTCCAAATGAAAAAAAAACTTTTTAAATCTCGATTTCAAGATGCGAATAGCTGTAATAATTAGGTTTTATTATTTGCTTTTGAAATATTTGAAAGGAACTAAAAGCATTCCGAAACATTCTCCATCGCCTTTTCCAACGTGTTTGTGGTGCATTTTGTGCGCTCTTCTAACCGCTCGAGAATATACATTATTGGCATTTCGAAATAATTTGAAACGTTGGTGAATGAAAATATCGTGAACCATAAAATAGGCAAAACCGTAGGCAAAAATCCCTAAACCAACTGCCAAACCAAGGTCGAAAATCCCGCTTCTCCACAGAAAGAAAAATCCCATACTGACCACGGCGTAAAAAATGAAGAATAAATCGTTGCGTTCAAACCAAGAATCGTGGTCTTTTTTGTGGTGGTCTTCGTGTAAAACCCATAGAAAACCGTGCATAATGTACTTGTGACTGAACCACGCCATAAATTCCATAAAGAAAAAAGTAACGAAAAAGACTGCGATATAAATCCACATAATCGATTAATTTAAATGATGTTTAATTTGTAAGTGAAATAACATTTTGCGAAAAGTCCGTATTTTTGGTAATTAGAAACTCGAATTCGTGTGTTTTTAATTTCAGCAGATGGCGTACTTTTTAGTTTTGAAAGCAATTTTTTATAATAAATGTAAGCGGTATAAACGCCGAATTTTGCTTCTATTGGCAAATGAATCAAACCTTCATAACCAGCTTTGAAATCGGCTTCAATTTCTTCAATAATTTTTAGTTTTGAAACTTCATCTAATTTTGACAAATCGGTATTTGGAAAATAAGTACGGTTTAAATCTTCAAAATCAGCTTTTAAATCTCTCAGGAAATTCACTTTTTGAAAGGCAGAACCCAATCGCATAGCGGAATCTTTGAGGGTTTTATATTTAGAATCGTCTCCGTTTACAAAAACTTTCAAACACATTAAACCAACCACATCTGCCGAACCAAAAATGTATTCGTTGTATTCGGATTCTGTTTTATATTCCGTTTTGGTCAAATCTAATTTCATACTTTTCATAAAAGCAGCAATTAATTCGTCAGGAATTTCGTATTTCGTAACCGTATATTGAAAGGCATTTAGAATAGGATTCAGGCTGATTTTATTTTGCAAAGCCAAATCCAAATCTTTTTCAAAACTGGCAAATAATTCCTCCTTATTATAGTCGTGAAAACTATCTACAATTTCGTCTGCAAAACGCACAAAACCATAAATATTATAGATGTCTTGTCTGATATTTGGCGCAAGCATTTTTACCGCTGAAGAAAAGGAAGTACTGTAGGATTTTGTAACGTTTCGGCTACAATCAAAAGATATTTTGTCAAAAAGGTCTTTCATATCTAAAGGTGTTTTTCAATTAATTCGGAAACCAATTTTCCTGAAATCAAAGCTGGCGGAACACCTGGCCCTGGAACAGTTAATTGCCCCGTAAAATATAAATTTTCTACCTTTTTGCTTTTTAATTTTGGTCTCAAAAATGCGGTTTGCATTAGTGTATTTGCCATTCCATAGGCATTACCTTTATAGGAATTATAGACTTCTTCAAAATCGTTTTTGCAAAAAGATTCCTTAAAAATAATATTATTTTTTATATTTTGTTGTGTTAATGTTTCAAAACGATCAATTATTTTTTCAAAATAGGCTTCTCGTAATGCTTCAGTATCTTCAATTCCGGGTGCTAACGGAATTAAGAAAAACCCAGATTCCATTCCTTTTGGTGCTGCGGTTTCATCTGTAATTGAAGGAAAATTGGCGTAAAACAATGGATTGTCAGGCCATTTTGGTTCGTCATAAATGTCTTTGGCGTGCTGATTAAAATCGACATCAAAAAACAAAGCGTGGTGCGTTATATTTTCAATTTTTTTATTGAAACCTACATAAAAGAGTAGGGAAGAAGGGGCGAAAGTTTTGCTTGCCCAATATTTTTCTGAGTAAGCACGGTGTTCTTCATCCAATAAAGTTTCTGAATGATGATAATCGGCACCGCTCAAAATGATGTCTGCATTTATTCGTTCACCATTAATTTGCAATGCAACGGCAGTTTTATTTTCGACGATTATTTTTTCAATATTTGAATTCGTTTTAAATGTTACGCCAAGTTCTAAAGCCAAACTTTCCATACCACGAATTACGTCGTACATTCCTGTTTTTGGGTGCCAAGTTCCCATTCCAAAATCGGCATAATTCATAAAACTGTAAAATGACGGCGTGTCGGAAGGTTTTGCACCAAGAAATAAAACGGGAAATTCTAATATTTGAATTAAGCGTTCGTTCTTAAATTTTTTACGAACATCCTTGCTAATGTTGCTGAAAAATTGCCCCACTTTCAAAGCGGTTTCTTTGGTAATTAATTCTAAAGCAGAAACACCTGGACGATAAACCAAATCTTTAATAGCGATATCATAATTGCTTTTGGCATCAGCCATGAATTTTGAAAGTATAATCCCACTTCCTTTTTCTATGGATTCAAAAGTTTTAATAATTTCATCTAAATTGTCAGCAATTGCTATGAAATCATTGATGCCATAATAAACTCTGTAGGCTGGAGAAAGTTTTATTAATTCGTAATAATCGGAAGGTTTTTTATTAAAATCTCCAAAAAAACGCTCAAAAACATCTGGCATCCAATACCAACTTGGTCCCATGTCAAAAGTGAAACCCTCTTTTTTTAATTGTCTGGCTCTTCCGCCAATAGATGCATTTTTCTCATAAACAGTGACTTCGTGACCTTTTTGAGCCAAATAACAAGCTGCTGATAATGATGAAAAACCAGAACCGATAATTTTTATGTCTTTTTTCATTTTAAACTATAAAGGGATAAACTGATACACGTTTTTTTTATAAATAAACTACTAGGTCAGTAATAGATCTAAAAATTCTGGTTTTATTGGAGATATTTTTAGGTTCGATGAAATCTACCATTCTCCCTAATAGCCATAATTCGGTATTTTCATCATTCAATATTTCATTATTTAGTGCTTTTATGTATGGATTAATTTCGTCTTTATTTGGTTCAACAGTCAAATAGGAAATAAAAGTAACATTATTAAAATATTTTTTCAGATCTGCCAGATTGTCTAAAGGAATGCTTTCGCCTAAGTATACAGAACGGTATCCGTGGTGCAAAATTTCATAATTTAAATACATCAATCCCAATTCGTGAATTTCATTAGAAGGAAGATACAATACAAATACTCTTTCATCATTTGTAGGCTGTAAAACTTGTAATTTCTCTGTGTTAATTAGTAATTTTTGCTTGATTAAATAGGAAATAAAATGTTCATGAGCAGGCGTAATTGTGTCGGATTGCCACAATAATCCTATCTCATTCATTAAAGGAATAAAAACCTCATAAAAAACTTCTCTGAATGTTTTCTCAGAAAGTAATGTATTGTAGGTTGTGAAAAATAGGGATTGGTCAAAATTTAACATCGCCATTTTGAAACAAGATATGGCGTGGCTTTTCACACTTTTATCAGAAATAATATCACGAACTACTTCGGGGATTTGTTGCTCAGAAAATTTTGCAATTCGAGATATTTTATACCCGTGTTCGTGTAGTAATGTAATGTTTAGTAGTTTCTGTAAATTTACTAAGTTATAATACCTTATATTAGTATCGGATCTCATAGGTTCTAGAACATTGTATCTTTTTTCCCATATCCTTATTGTGTGCGCTTTTATTCCTGATATGTTTTCAAGATCCTTGATACTAAAAACATTTTTTACATTGTTCATTGATTTGGTATATTTGTTAAACAAAAGTAGGCATTAAATTCTATAAAAAAAGGTATAGTTTAAAATAATTTAAGGGTTTAACTATTTTTGAATTAATTAAATTAATTTAAAAATAGATAAACCCTCGTTAAGTATAATAAATATTAGAGATGTTTAAACTTTCATGCTTGAAAATTAGTTGTAATAATTTGAATTTTTATTATCAGAAAATGGTTGATGTTCTTTTAATCTTCATGTAATGCTAAAATTGGAACGTCATTTTCGAACGCAAATGTTTTAATTAAACTTTTTCCAAATAGATTTTCAAAAAAATTATGTTTGTAAGAAAGCATTGCTAATAAATCGATGTCTTTTTGACTTAAAAAATCTGCGATTGAACCTTTTACATCTTCGCTTGCTATAATGAAAAATTCTACAGGTTCGTTTTTAAAGTCTTTTTTCCATTTGTCAATTACTGTTTGTTTTATATTTGAATCAAAAGTACGAACATAGAGACATTTTACTTTTGCATTTATTTGTTTTGCAAATTCTAATACTTGTTTTAAGGCAATTTTATCTTTTCTACTGTAACGTGTTGTAAGTCCAATTTTTTTAATTTTATCAAACTTGGCTTTGTTTGGTACCGTAAGTGATATTATGGGAATTTTTTCAATAACAGTTCCAGCATTAGAACCTAAAAATAATTCTTTAAGTCCTGTTGCACCGCTTGTTCCCATTACGATTAAGTCAATTTTTTCCTCTTTCACAAGTCGTTTCATCACACTAATTAAATCACCCTGTTCCAAAACATGACTCATCGAAATTGAATCTAAATTGTGCTGTTCTGCAATTTCTCGAAGTAAAGGAACCTGATCTTTAAAATTCTCGAAATTACTCAATTCTATTGATTCGTAAACATCTGCTACATAGGTTGGATACCCTTCATAAGAAACGGGTGGCAAATCATAAACGTGTAAAACTATCAATTCAGCATCAATAAATTTTGCCATTTCTAAAGCATAAATAAAAGCATTATTTGCTGTTTTAGAAAAATCTGTTGGGAACAATATTTTTTTCATGATATTTGATTTTCAATTAGTTATATAAATTTACTCATTTTATTATTTATATTAGATGATTTTAATCAGTTTTACATAAGTTTAACATAAGGAAGTTTTGGAAGAAAATGGTATTAGATTTTCTGTATTTTTTTATTTTTGAATTGCAAATAGTAGTAACTATTAGCTTTGCGGTTATAGAAATTTTAAAGTAACTTTGCCTAAACACTCAATAATGACTACAGAAAATTTAATTGACCAAATTAAACTCAAAAAATCCTTTCTTTGTATTGGTTTGGATGTAGATTTGTTTAAAATTCCACCTCATTTATTAGAATTAGAAGACCCAATTTTCGAGTTCAATAAGGCGATAATTGATGCGACACACGATTTGGCAGTTTCCTACAAACCCAATACAGCTTTTTATGAAGCGTATGGAATTAAAGGTTGGATTTCATTGCAAAAAACAATCAATTACATCAACGAAAAACATCCTGAAATTTTCACAATTGCCGATGCAAAACGTGGCGATATTGGTAATACTTCCTCGATGTACGCCAAAGCATTCTTTGAAGATTTGAATTTTGATAGCGTAACCGTTGCGCCGTATATGGGAAAAGATTCGATTGAACCCTTTTTGGCATTCGAGAATAAACATACGATTATGTTGGCTTTGACTTCTAATGAAGGCGCTTTTGATTTTCAAACGTTGAAAGTAGATGGAAGGGAGTTGTATAAACAGGTTTTGCAAACATCGAAAACTTGGAAAAATTCCGAAAACTTGATGTATGTTGTAGGTGCTACAAAAGCGGAATATTTTACAGAAATTCGAAAGATTGTTCCTGATAGTTTCTTACTTGTTCCTGGTGTTGGTGCACAAGGTGGAAGCCTTTCGGAAGTTTGCAAATTCGGAATGAATGCCAATGTGGGATTGTTGATTAATTCTTCACGAGCGATAATTTATGCTTCTAATGGAACTGATTTTGCTGAAAAAGCAAGGGTAGAAGCGTTAAAAATGCAAGAAGAAATGGCAGCGATTTTAAAAATTTCAGAATAAAAAATATTCCTATTGTACAAATTTCCCTAAATTAATCTGTGCTAATTTGTGAAATCTGTGTTAATAATAGATTTTTCGCATATTAATAAATTATGAAAACACTTACTGACCAAATCGGAATTGAACATACTTTTGAAACTGCGCCAAAGCGAATAATCTCATTAGTTCCCTCTCAAACAGAATTACTATTTGATTTAGGTCAGGAAGGAAAAATCGTTGGTATTACTAAGTTTTGTGTGCATCCGTATCATTTTAAAACCACAATAAAAAATGTTGGTGGTACTAAAAATGTTCATTTTGAAAAGATTAGGTTATTGAAACCCGATTTAATCATTGCAAATAAAGAGGAAAATACTAAAGAAATTGTTGAAGAATTGAGCAAAATTTGTCCTGTTTGGGTTACAGATATTATGACAATTCAAGATAATTTCAAAATGATTTCCGACTTTGGTCAATTGCTTAATTGTAGAACCGAGGCGCAAAAATGGAACGATAAATTGGCATTTGCCTTGAGCGATTTTAAAAATTTTGTAAAAGAAAAACCTTTTAAAAAAGTTGCCTATTTCATTTGGAAAAACCCTTTTATGGTTGCGGGTTCAAATACCTTTATCGATGAATTATTGAAGCTAAATCACTTCCAAAATATTTACGAAAACAAAGGACGTTATCCTGAAATTGAACTCAAAAAAATACGATTAGATGGCGATCCCGATATTGTATTTTTATCTTCAGAACCTTTTCCATTCAAAGAAGAAGATGCTTTCGAAATTGGAAGGGCAACGCATCATGCCACCACTATTTTTGTAGATGGAGAGATGTTTTCGTGGCACGGAAGCCGTTTGTTGAAAGCCTTTGAATATTTCAAAATTTTGCACAATTCAATTTGAGTTTTATTTTTTATTGTAAATAATTCAACATAAATCAGTTACATTTACCAAAAAAAGAGTGATACATTATACCATTTACGAAAACGAAAAAAGCGCCCCGTGGGTGACTTTCGTGCACGGCGCAGGTGGAAGTTCCTCTATTTGGTTCAAGCAAATTCGTGATTTTCAGAAGCAATACAATGTGTTATTATTGGATTTGCGAGGTCACGGAAATTCAAACCAGCAAATTAAAATTGCATTCAAACAAAAATATACTTTTTCGGCTTTAGCCAATGATATACTGGAAGTTTTAGACTATCTGAAAATTGAAAAATCCCATTTTGTAGGTATTTCTTTAGGCACTATTTTAATTCGTCAATTGGCAGAAATGCATCCAAATCGGGTTCAAAGTATGATTCTCGGCGGCGCCATTTTAAAAATGAATTTTCGTTCACAAATTCTAATGAAATTGGGAAATATGTTCAAATATGTATTGCCATATTTGGTTTTGTATAAGTTCTTTGCATTTGTAATTATGCCCAATAAAAACCATAAACAATCCCGTTTGTTGTTTATCAATGAAGCCAAAAAACTATATCAAAAGGAGTTTATAAAATGGTTCAAACTTACCGCAGAAATCAATCCGATTTTGAAATGGTTTCGCCAAGAAGAACTCAATATTCCGACCTTATATATTATGGGAGAAGAAGATTATATGTTTCTTCCTTCAGTTCGGAAAGTAGTCGAAAAACACTTCAAATCATCACAATTATTTGTAGTTGAACAATGCGGACACGTTGTAAACATTGAACAACCCAATACTTTCAATACTACAGTGCTTTCTTTTCTTGGAAAGTTATAATATTAAAATCTTGTTCCAAAGGTTTCAATTCTGCTACTAATTTTCCAATCAATGCTTTTCCTGATTCCAAATAAAATTCAGAAAAATTGGCTTTTCGCTCTTGCAAACTTAGATTAGGAAACAACTCGTTTTGCAAGTCAATGATGCGTTGTAATTCGGCAACGTATTTCTTTTTTTGAGCTTTTAACAATCGCTTTTCCAAATTTTCTAATCCTCTAATTTGCTTGGCTTCTTGAGCTTTTACCGCTCCAAGAAAGGATTTATCTGTTTGATTTGCAATTGCATATAAATCAGAAAATTGCTTTTTCAAAAAATCTTTCTGAATTGAAAAATCAATCGGAATTTCTGATATTTCCAAAACTTTTCTGTTGATTAATTCCTCTTGTTTTGAAAATAAATCAATCCAAGTTAACCCTAATTTTGTTGCTTTTTCAGCTTGTTTTTGTGTAACCAAAAGTGCCGAATTTCGCAATAAGAGAATTGGAAAAGTACATTTGAAAGCTTGAAAAGTAGCCTTTAATTCCAACCAATAGGCAATTTCTCCACCGCCTCCAATGTAGCATAAGTTGGGTAAAATCACTTCTTGATATAACGGACGTAGCATTACATTTGGACTAAATCTTTCAGGATTTTTATCAACTAATTCTAATATTCCGTTTTCAGAAAATTCAATTTTGGTATTGTTGATTTTGTATTTACCATTTTCAAAAAGAATGCGCTCACGCAAATTATCTTCAATATAAAAAAGATTTATTTCACGGGGATTTACTTGAACAGGATATTCTTTTAATTTTGCAATCGTTTCTAAAACATTTTTATTGGCAGTTTGATTAACTAATTCTTCTTTTATATAAGGAATAAATTCGGTTTTTAATTCTGAATTATCAGCGTCCAAAATCACTAGTCCAAAATCACCAAAAAGTTCATTTGCTAAAAAGCGAGTTGCATTGGCTAACGAATCGTTATTTGCGTAAGCGTCATAAAAAAGTTTTTTAATAGCATCAGCGTTGGTTCCCGAACCTAATTCTTTCTCAAAAACGGTTAGAAATTGGTCCAGACCTTCCGTTGATAATCTCCCAACTGGCCCTGAACCTTCTCTGTTCCACTGGAATTTTTTTCCTTTAAAATTAAAATAATTAATCTCGTCAAAATCGTGGTCTTCTGTTGCCATCCAATAAATTGGAACAAAATTATACGTTGGATATTTTAACTTTAATTCCTTCGTTAAATTTATGGTTGAAATGATTTTATATAGGAAATATAAAGGTCCCGTGAATAAATTGAGTTGGTGTCCCGTTGTAATCGTGAAGGTGTTTTCCTCTGAAAGTAAAGCGATATTCTTCTTTGTTAGATCAGAAATTGTAACCGATTCATATTGTTTGTTCAATACTGAAACTAAAATTTCTCGAATTTTAGAATTATAGTTTTGTTGCTTTTCAGTCAGTTGTTTTTCAAAATTTTCAATAGTTGGAAAATGGTTGTAAAGCGGCTCTAAACTTGATTTCTGATTCAAATAATCGTTCATCAAAGGAGTGAAATATCCAGAATTTTGATAGCTAATACAGTCCGTTGGCATAGGGAAATTTATTTGGAGTAAAATTACCAAAAAAAATGGGTAATTAGTCTTTCTTTAAAATATCTTTCAATAGTTTTTTAGTTAAAAGTGTTGCGCCTTCTACATTTAGATGTCCGCAAGTCGCAAAATAACGGTCGTCTTTCACCACAGTATCGTATCTTTTTATTTCAGGATACACTTTTGTAACAGCATCAAAATAGGCACGATTTTTAGTGTTTTCACAAATTGGAGTGGTAACCGCAATTAATTGAATGTTGTTTTTCAAACACAACGCTTTGATTTTTTCATAACTTGCATTGCGAATGGGTTTCAATCCAATCAGGCTGTTTTTCATATTGATACCTTTTCTTTTCAACGGATAATAACCGCCATTTTGCAACAGACTATTGGGCTTTTCCATCAAAGTATTCCAAGTTTCTCTAAAACCAATTGCAGTTTCATATTCAATATACCTGTAAAATGGAATGTAATACCACAGGTAAAAATCGGGTTGCGAAGACAAATAGTTTGCCACCGTTTCGGAATCGTGAATAAATGGTAGAAATTGTGCTAAATATTTTGGGGAAGGTTCGTCGCCACAAATGTTCAAATCAATCTGAATTATTGCCGTTTTGATTTTGTAATGACGCTCCAACATCAATTCAAATAGTAAAGCGGTTTCATATAAATGCGAACCACTCATTCCATAATTATAGGTTTTAAGCCCTTTTTCCTCAAAAACAGAAGGTACAAAATGATTATTGGCACGTGAAGAACCTAAGAAAATCACATCAAAAATCTTGTTTTCAGAATTGTAAACGAAGTTGGTTTTGTTGTGTTTGCTGTCATTTAAATAAAGCTGTGTAAATCCCAAGTCCAGCAGACAAAGCAAAACGAAAAATAATCCGATGATTTTGGCTATAAAAAGTATAAAATTTTTCATTAGAATTGAAAATAGATGAAAGATTTATAATCCGAGAAAACGCCTAAAACTACAATTCCTATGAAACACAATGCCACTTTAAACCAAGAATACCGACCCGAAAGCGGTTCAATTTGATTTCTAAAACGCCATTCAATTCCGATGAAAAGTAAAATTAAAAGTACTATTTCATAATTGTAACGTTCGCTTTTTAGGTATTGTTCTGTAAATTTACCTTGAGTGAAAATCCGTTTAATATAATCCAATGCCATTGCAATTGTTGACGATCTGAAGAAAATCCAAGCGAAACAAGTCAGAATAAAAGTGCTGAGAATTTGCCAAATCGTTTTCAAGGAAGCAAAAGAAAAATTAATCGTAACAGCATCGATATTGGTTCGGTTTTTATTCAATAATAATAGCGGTAAAAAATAGAGCGCATTGATTGCTCCCCACGCTAAAAATGTCCAATTCGCACCGTGCCAAAATCCGCTTAAAAGGAAAATTACAAATACATTTCGGACTTGTTTTCCCTTTCTGCCTTTGCTTCCGCCCAATGGAATATAGACGTAATCTCGAAACCACGACGATAATGAAATGTGCCAACGCCGCCAAAATTCAGCAATATCTCTTGAAAAATAAGGGTAATTGAAGTTCCGTAATAAGTCAATTCCAAACAGTTTTGAAACTCCCAAAGCAATATCGGAATAGCCAGAAAAATCTCCATATATTTGAAATGCAAAGTAAAAAGCACCTAATAATAAGGAAAGCGAATTCATACTTTGGTAGTTGTCGAATATCGCATTGGCATAAATGGCACACGTATCGGCGATGACAACTTTCTTGAATAAGCCCCACAAAATTTGATAAATACCTGATTTAGCTTGGTCAAAATTGAATTTTCTAGCGACTTTTACTTGTGGCAATAAATGTGTGGCTCGCTCAATTGGTCCTGCAACCAAAAGTGGAAAGTAACTCACAAATAAAGAATAATCGATAAAATTGTGTTCGGCGGGAATGCGTTTGTAATAAATATCAATTACGTAGGACAATCCGTGGAAGGTGTAAAACGATATTCCAACGGGCAGTATTACTTTTAGCAACAATGGATTCGCTTCAAAACCAAATGAATGCAGCATATTTGCCATTGAAACAGCAAAGAAATTATAATATTTGAAAATGCCTAAAAACCCTAAATTGATACCAATACTTAGCCAAAACCAAATTTTTCGAGGGATTTCTTTCTCGCTTTTTTCAATTTTGAGTGCCGTATAATAATCTAAAAATGTAGAGAAAACCAATAGAAATAGAAACCGCCAATCCCAACACGAGTAGAAATAATAACTCGCCAAAATCAAGATTATATTTTGTATTTTCTTAGAAGAGCGACCTGTAAACCAATACAATAAAAATACCAATGGTAGGAAAACGGCAAAATGTAGCGAATTGAAAAACATTGGTTTTTGTATTTATAGCTGTTGTAATAAGTCGCAAATATACCATTTTCAAAATTAATCAGGATTTCGATGTGCCACCAAACTTTCCTTTTTTAAAACCAAATAATCCTTATATTTGAAAATTAAAACCAGTTTAAACTCAATTTAAAAAGCATTTCTATGAATGAAATTCCAAATTTAAACAAAGTAAATTCTACAAAACACGTTCTTTTTGGTAGTTTAATTGGAACTTCAATTGAGTTTTTCGACTTCTATATTTATGCCAATGCAGCGGTTTTGGTGTTTCCACAGTTGTTTTTTCCAAGTTCAAATCCAACAGCTTCGATACTCCAATCATTGGCAACTTTCTCAATAGCTTTTTTTGCACGCCCAATTGGTTCCGCAGTTTTTGGACATTATGGCGATAAAATTGGGAGAAAAACAACCTTGGTTTTTGCCTTATTAACAATGGGAATTTCTACCGTAGCCATTGGTTTTTTACCAACATACACCTCAATCGGAATTGCAGCTCCTTTTTTATTGATGCTTTGCCGATTTGGTCAAGGTTTGGGTCTTGGTGGAGAATGGGGAGGAGCCGTTTTATTGGCAATTGAAAACGCACCGCCAACCAAACGAGCTTGGTACGGAATGTTCCCGCAATTGGGCGCACCCATTGGTTTGTTGCTTTCTGGAGGCACCTTTCTTTTATTGAATGACACCTTAACCGAAGCTCAATTTTTTGATTTTGGCTGGAGAATACCTTTTATTTCAAGTGCTGTTTTAGTCCTTGTGGGTTTTTATATTCGGTTAAAAATTACCGAAACACCTTCATTTATAAACGCTGTAGAAACCAAAAAAAGCGTAAAAATCCCTTTGTTCACCTTGCTGAAATCCTACCGACGAGAGCTTGTTTTTGGGACTTTAGCAGCCGTGGCAACCTTTGTAATTTTCTATTTAATGACCGTTTTTTCTTTGAGTTGGGCAACCACCGATTTAGGATTCACAAGAAGAGATTTCCTCATTATGCAATTATTTTCGGTTGTATTTTTCGGAATCGCAATTCCCGTGTCTGCGCTTTTAGCCGATAAATTTGGAAGACGCACCGTTTTAATGGCAATTTCAGCAGCAATTGCCCTATTTGGATTATCATTTTCGTTGCTTTTGGGTTCTGGAAACACCAACTTGATTTCCCTGTTTTTAATTGTAGGAATGACCTTAATGGGAATGACTTACGGACCAATGGGCACTTTTTTATCGGAACTTTTCCCTACCGAAGTGCGGTATTCAGGCGCTTCCCTAACGTTTAATTTTGCTGGGATTATTGGTGCTGCTTTTGCACCAATGATTGCCATTTGGCTGGCTAAAAACTACGGAATTAATTTTGTGGGCTATTATTTAACAGTTGCCGCCGCAATTTCGTTTTTGTCTTTATTGGTAATTACTAAAAAGAAGCATAATTTTTAATGAGATATATTTCCATTCTGTTTGGAATTTGGGAAATTATAAATGCAAGCTTTTGCCTTTCTAAAATTAAGAAAAAGGGCTAACGTTCAATTGAATGTCAGCCCTAAATATACTTTTGCTATTTATTACTATATTTTAACTATTTAGGCAATCTTTAATACTGTTTTATCAATTTCAGATATTCTACACTTATTTTCAGTTTGTATAATGGTAGTGTTTCCATTAATTCCTTTGATTTCTCTTCGTCAATATCTTTAAAAATTAAAACAGCACCGTTTTTAGTTTGTCTCAAAAAAAAATGTTCTAAAATCCCTTCTTGTTTCCATTTTGCAATAAATTCTTGCTCTTCTTTTACTATTTCTTGAAAATTTTCTGGAAGATTATCCGTGTTGATTGTTAAAATTGCCTGTATTCTATTCATAATTTTATTATTTTATATTTGGTTTTTAATTTTTCAAGTTAAGCTATAAACGGATAATCAATATATCCCTCGTCTTTTCCTCCATACATAGTAGCTCTGTCGGGTTCATTAAGAGCTGCATCTAACTCAAAACGTTTTGGTAAATCAGGATTGGCTAAAAATAATGCGCCATAAGAAATAAGCTTTGCAATTCCTTTTTCTAATTCTGCTTCGCCTGTTTCTTTAGTATAGCCACAATTAGCAATGACAACGTGTTGCGTTAATTTTCCAAAAGTTTCTACCGAATTTATAGGATAATTCGGAAATTTATCTGCGGGAAAGGGAACATTCATAATATGTAAATACGACAAAGGCAATTTGTTCAATTCATTTATTAGCAATGTGAATTGTTCAACTGGGTTTTGATGAACCATATTATTGTAAGTGCTAGTTGGCGACAATCGAATTGCAACCTTATCGCTACCAATAGCTTCAACCATTTCTTGCATAATTTCTAATACAAAACGATTCCGATTTTCGTTGCTTCCGCCATAGTGATCCGTTCTTTGATTGGCACTTTCCGCTAAAAACTGATTCGGCAAATAACCAAAGGCAGAATGAAGTTCAACACCATCAAAATCAGCTTCTATAGCATTGATGGCTGCTTGTTTATATTCTTGAACAATAGTTTTAACTTCTTCGGTGCTCAATGCTCTTGGAGTTTCATAATATTTCATTCCTTCCATTGTGAAATGCTGTTGCCCTTCAATTGCAATAGCTGACGGAGCTATAGGAAGTTCTCCATTTTTCACAAGCGAATGTCCAACACGACCCGTATGCCAAAGTTGAGCATAAATAACACCGCCTTTTTCGTGAACAGCCTGAGTAACTTTTTTCCAAGCATTAATTTGTTCTGAAGTATAAATACCGGGTGTTAATGGACTTCCAATGGCTTGTTTAGAAATATTGATGGCTTCGCTAATAATTAAACCAGCACTTGCTCTTTGGGCATAGTACAAAACGGTCGAGTCACCCACAACACCATTAATGTTGGCACGAGAGCGGGTCATTGGTGCCATAACCATACTATTTTTAAGTATGGCATTACCGACTTTTATAGATTCTAATAATTTCATCATTTCTCTTTTTTAATAATTAAGTAGTAAATTTACACACAATACTTTACTTTTGCAAGTAGTTACACTAATGTACAGTAGTACCCCAAAGTAAAGCAATATAGAAAATCAATTAGTTATGATAGAAAATAAATTAAGTGTTTCTGAAAAAACCTGCTCCTTAAAAGAAGTTTTAGATATTATAGGTGGAAAATGGGCAATGCCTATGATTTATATTTTGTCAAAAGGCAAAATGCGTTTCAAAGAACTAGAAAGAAGTGTGGAAGGAATCAATACAAGAATGTTGGTCAAGGAATTGAAAAACATGGAAGCCAATGGAATTATTACAAGAGAAATTTTTGCTACTGTTCCGCCTACCGTTGAATATACACTAACCATCAAAGGCGAAAAATTATTACCTAGCATTGTATCATTGCACACTTGGGGACAAGAGTTTTCGGTTTAGATATTCTTAAGTTCAATTTTGTTCTGTTATAAATATAAAAAAGTTTCAATTTTATCTTCAAAATTCAAGAAGCTAAAATAAAATATTAAGCATTTTTAGAGTTTACACAAAATTCTGTCCAGTCTCTTCTGAAGTACTTTTACTACGTTACCTAACCACATTAAAGTGGTTCTGAAGTACTTTTACCACGTTGTATAACCACTTTAAAGTAGTTGTATAACTACTTTAAAGTACTTCAAGACCACCTTAAAGTAGTTCAAGACCACCTTAAAGTAGTTCAAGACCACTTTAAAGTACTTCCGAGTCGATATTGGTTATACAATCAGTTCCATTTATGAAATTCTAGACACTATCCTAAAAAGTGGGTACTATTTAAAATCTATGCTATCCATTATGGAACATATCACAGCTTTTTGGGGATTTCTTTATTAATCTAGCGGGAAAGTTAATTGATATGTTATCTATTTTTTTATCAAGCGAAATGATTGGATTTTTTCGCCCTGCTTAACAATAATATTGTAGATACCAATCGGATAATTGCTTCCCATTTCTATAAAGTTGTTATCGGTACTGGCAACATTTCTGGTTTCAATAGCTCTTCCCATCATGTCATAAGTAATTATTTGTAGTGTATTATCAAACAGAAACGAATTAATATTGATTCTGAAGCTACCTGAAAAAGGGTTAGGGGCATAGTCAACAAGGGGCTGATTACTTAATTCTTCAATAGCAAGAGCGCAAGAAGTACTATAACTTGAAGTAGTATCCTTACTCCAGTCGATATAACTATTGGCGTTAGCAACATTATCCACTTTAATGCAGGAAAGAGAAGAGTTTGCAGTTGCATCAAATATAGAAAGGATATTATTATGCCCGTTTTGTATATTCAAGCTGGTTAAAGCATTATCATGACAATCCAAATATTGCAACAATGGATTACTACTTAGATTTAACGAGGTAATAGTGTTGCCATAACAATACAGATATGATAAGGATGCGTTAGTACTTACATTGATTCCCGTCAAGGAATTAGCAGAGCAGTAAATTGCGGTTAGGGCAGGGCATCCCGTTACCGTTAAGCTTGTTAAATTGTTATTGGTACAGGATAATGTAGTTAATGCAGCACATCCGCTGACATTCAAAGAAGTTAAATTATTAACGCTGCAGTTCAGTAATGTAATGTGGGTAAAAGATTGAATACCTGTTAAATCTGAAATATTTGAACCCCCTATCATAATTGTGCCGGTATAGGCTGCTGCTTCGGCAACTGTAATGTTGGTAGTGCTGGCAGGGTGGGGAACATGTGCCAAAACCCAATTTTTAAAAGTAGTATTTGGGATACTTACATTTTGCGCACTTACATTGCTAATGCCAATAATAGTTAAAAGAAATGCCAATAGCATTGTTGGTTTCACAGTTTTAATAAACCCTTCACAAGTAGTTTTTCTATTTTTCATTTTATTTTTTTGGCAAAAGTAATATAAAAACACACACAAATAATTATCGCACAACTATTTATATTTTTATTATTGCCCAGCTTATATTAGTCCTGCTGTGTAATGTCAAACATTGCTTGGATATGTAGAAAATTATCCAAATTATTACAATTAACATTACTACTAACCACTTTTTTATTTTGTTACTTCACTTGCTTTTGCAAACCAATAATCTGATAATTTATCATAGTCAATTGGTGTTGCAGGAGCTTGTTTTACCAATCTTCCGCTGTTAAAGGCACGTTCTAAGATGGTTTCTATGAGGTAATCTTCGTTGACTTCGTAGGGTGCATAACCCGTTTTTAGGCTAATATCAAATAATCGGGCGGTGGTGTTTGACCAAAATGCTTTCCAGCCACTTTTATGTTCTTTTATTAAATCGAAGGTGGTTTGCCCAGTTTGGCGGTAGATTAATTTTACGAGAATTTGCCCTTGTTTGCGAGATAATTTTTTGAGTTTATCGGTAAATTCATTCTCGATATAGTCTTCTACGATTTTGAAATATTTTCGTTTGTCTCTGTTTGATTTGAGAATTGCCATATTTTTATTCAAGCCTGTCAATCTTTCGGAAGCGATTTTTGCAAATGGATATACTTTGTAAACTCGGTTTTGAAGAATCAAAAATTGTTTTTTGCTTTCAGGATCGAGTTTGTATTTGTGAATTACAACTTCTTCCAAAAGGATTGGATCTTTCAGAATAGTGTCATTTTCTTCGCTAAATTGTTGCACTTTCAGCGTGTCTAATTTTACTACTTGAGCAAAAGAACTTAAAGAAAGTAGGAGGCAAAAAATTATATAGTGGACTATTTTCATTTGAAACGTTATTTATTTGTCAAAAATATACTTTATATATAACAAGTGTGATGCCAAATTTATAAATTAGCGAAAAAAATATTTTATGAGTGCAAAATCGATATTGAAAGACACGTCAATTGCTTTTTTAGAGCAGTATTTAAATAATGCTTCACCAACAGGTTTTGAAGCAGAAGGACAAAAGATTTGGATGGATTATTTGAAACCCTACGTGGATACTTTTATCACGGACACCTACGGGACTGCTGTGGGAGTTATCAATCCTGACGCGCCATACAAGGTGGTTATTGAAGGTCATTCGGATGAAATTTCTTGGTATGTGAATTATATTACCGAAGACGGATTGATTTATGTAATCAGAAATGGTGGTTCAGATCATCAAATTGCACCTTCAAAAATTGTTAATATTCACACTAAAAACGGAATTGTGAAAGGCGTTTTTGGCTGGCCTGCCATTCATACTCGAAATCGAGATAAAGAGGAAAATCCAAAAATTAGTAATCTTTTTATTGATACGGGTTGCGATAATAAAGCGGCTGTTGAAAAAATGGGAATTCACGTGGGTTGTGTAATTACGTATCCTGATGAGTTTATGATTATGAACGAAAATAAATTCGTTTGCCGTGCAATTGACAACAGAATGGGCGGTTTTATGATTGCCGAAGTCGCTCGTTTGCTTCACGAAAACAAAGTGAAATTGCCTTTTGGATTGTACATCACCAATTCTGTTCAAGAGGAAGTTGGTTTGCGCGGTGCCGAAATGATTACGAAAACCATCAAACCAAACGTTGCAATTGTAACTGATGTTTGCCATGATACCTCAACGCCAATGATTGATATGAAAATTGAAGGTGAGATTAAAATTGGGAAAGGTCCGGTTATTACGTATGCGCCAGCGGTTCAAAATAATTTAAGAGAATTGATTTTAGATGCTGCTTTGGCAAATGAAATTCCGTTTCAAAGATTGGCATCGTCACGAGTTACAGGTACTGATACCGATGCTTTTGCGTATAGCAATGGTGGAGTTGCGTCGGCATTAATTTCACTTCCTTTGCGATACATGCATACCACTGTGGAAATGGTGCATCGTGAAGACGTTGAAAATGTGATTAAATTGATTTACGAGAGTTTACTGAAAATCGAAAACAACGAATCGTTTTCCTATTTTAAATAGAATTTAAATCGTTTTTAAAGTAAAAAAAAGGGCAAACTGAAATCGGTTTGCCCTTTTCATTTTGAATATACTCATAAAAAAAGCCGTTCTTTCGAACGGCTTTTCTCTATAAAAATAAATAAAATTAGATTTTGAATCTTTTTCTATCCGTTTCTGTCAAATATATTTTTC
>CANFVB010000022.1 GCA_947450355.1 Bacteroidota bacterium | reverse complement strand
GTAATTTTTCAGTAGAATGAATTCTTAAGTCATTGAAGAAAATCGTAAAATCATCCTCAAATTCTTTGTAAAACAACCTCAATTCCTGAACCGAAAACCGCATATTTGATTCTCTTTTTATTCGGTTGTCCATTTGAGATAAAATTTTCTCAATTCCGTCGATAGTTTGATAACTCAAAAGCCAATTTTGCTGAATCATATACGGTTTCATCATTTGTGCTTTTTCAGTTAATAAATCGTGATTCGTGTTCAATGAATCATAAAAATTAGCAACATAATCTTCTAATTTTTCATCCGAATATAAATCCCAATTCTTAGCCAAAAAATGGTCAAAAAAAACATCCACAATTACACCCGAAAAATGATGGTAATTGGCGTGCAATCTTTTGGTACTTTTTCTAAATAGAGGATGTGCATCGGTGAAAGTATCAATGGTGCGATGCAAAATAATACCTTTCTGAATTTCAGAATGTAATTCCAAATGCTTATTTCCACGAACGCCATCTGCCATAAAATTACCGATTTTTATCAAATCAGAATCGCCAGAAAGATAAATATGTGCTAAAAAATTCATTCCCCGAATTTAGGAATTTTATTTCAAATTCGACTTCAAAAACATCTCGAATTATTATATTTGCTAAAAATAAATACATAGAAATGACATTAATAAAATCTATATCAGGAATTCGAGGAACCATTGGCGGAGTTGTTGGCGATAATCTAACACCAGTTGACGCAGTAAAATTTGCGTCAGCTTATGGAACTTTCCTTAAAAACAACAGTAAAAAAGAAAAATTAACCGTTGTCGTAGGTCGTGACGCAAGGATTTCGGGACCAATGATTCATAATTTAATTACACATACATTAATAGGTTTGGGAATTGATATTATCGATTTAGGTTTGTCAACCACGCCAACAGTTGAAATTGCAGTGCCGTTAGAAAATGCCGATGGAGGAATTATCCTAACCGCTTCTCATAATCCAAAACAGTGGAACGCCTTGAAATTACTCAATGAAAAAGGAGAATTTTTAAGTGCTAAAGAAGGTGAATTGATTTTGCAAATTGCCGAAGACGAAGCATTTATTTTTTCTGAAGTAGATGATTTAGGAACAATTACCGAGAACGATGCCTACATGGACATTCACATCGACGAAGTTTTAAACCTACCTTTAGTGGATGCGGAAGCCGTTGCAAAACGAAAATATAAAGTGGTTGTGGACGCTGTAAATTCATCGGGAGGAATTATTATTCCTAAATTGTTGGAGCTTATGGGCGTTGAAGTTGTCAAATTATATTGCGAACCAAACGGACATTTTCCCCACAATCCAGAACCTTTAAAGGAACATTTAGGCGATATCTGTAAATTGGTTTTGGAAGAAAAAGCCGATTTCGGAATTGTTGTTGACCCCGATGTCGATCGTTTGGCTTTCATTTCCAATGATGGCGAAATGTTTGGCGAAGAATATACACTTGTAGCTTGTGCCGATTATGTTTTGAGCAAAACCCCAGGAAATACGGTCTCTAACATGTCGTCTTCGCGAGCGTTGCGTGACATCACCAACAATCACAACGGAAATTATCAGGCAAGTGCCGTGGGCGAAGTCAATGTTGTCGAATTAATGAAGGCTACAAACGCAATTATTGGTGGCGAAGGAAATGGTGGAATCATTTATCCTGAGTTGCATTATGGGCGTGACAGCTTGGTTGGCGTGGCGTTATTCCTAACGTATTTGGCAAATCAGGAGAAAACCGTAGCCGAATTACGAGCAAGTTACCCACAATATTATATGAGCAAAAACAAAATTGAACTCACACCACAAATTGATGTCGATGCCATTTTGATAGCCATGACCGAGAAATACAAATCCGAAGACATCACTACAATTGACGGTGTAAAAATAGATTTCGCCGAAAATTGGGTACACCTCCGTAAGTCCAATACCGAACCAATAATCCGTATTTACACCGAGGCACAAACACAAGATTTAGCCGATGCGTTGGCACTACGAATCATTGCCGAAATCAAAGCAATAGCAGGATTTAGGCAGAATTTCTAATGCTAAAAAACCTCAAAGTAGCATTTACTTTGAGGTTTTTTTTTATTTGGGCGCGACCCTCCGTAAAAACTTCGGGTCAGGCTGTTCGCTACAATCTCTGTTCCACTTCGTTCCACAGAGGATTTCCGCTGCCATCCTTCGCGCGAACCACGATTTAAGATTAATTATGAATTATGAATTATGAGTTATGAGTTATGACATTTGACTTCAGATTTTCCGAATAACCAAATCAACGAATAACCGATTAAACATTCTTCCGAATTAACGATTAAACAATTAACCGATTACACAATTAAACATTCTTCCGAATTAACGATTAAACAATTAACCGATTACACAATTAAACATTCTTCTGAATAACCAAATCAACGAATAAACGAATCAACCCCTAGACAATCTATATTTACCTTTGATTTGTCAATCTGGATTTAACCTTGATTTGTCAATCTGAATTTAACCTTGATTTGTCAATCTGAATTTATTTCAGTTTCTGTTTTATTTGAAATCGAGAAAGCCTTTTTCAAATTCAATTGTTTGAAATCGAAAAAGCCTTTTTCAAATTAATTTCTTTCAAATCGAAAAAGCCTTTTTCAAATTTATTTGTTTGAGTTCAGAAAAGGGTCATCCGACCTGCCGACGACCGTTTTCTGGTCGGATGACCCTCATCCGACCTGCCGACGATTGATTTCTGGTCGGATGACCCTCAGCCGAGCTGCCGACGATTGATTTCTCTTCAGATACTCAGTATCCAGCTCGCCGACGATTGATTTCTGGTCGGATACTCAGTATCCAGCTCGCCGACAATCGTTTTCTCCTCGGATACTCAGTATCCAGCTCGCCGACGATTGATTTCTGGTCGGATACTTAGTATCCAGCTCGCCAGCTAGTGCATTCATCTCGCTCGTACCCACAAATAAGCGGAAACACTTTATTTACAAAGCTAAAGCATTGCCTTACAAAATAGTTCGAGCCGCTTGTTCTTATAAGTTTGGAACAAATCCCATAGGGATAACCCATTTTGTATCTTCATTTGATTTTATTTAAAAAATAACAACAAAAAGGTTTCTTTTTTATGTAAAATGTAGTTACTTTGTAATAACAAATAAAATATCAAATTATGGAAGCTGCAATAATAAAAATTGGAAACTCAAAAGGCTTGCGATTAAGTAAAACCATTTTAGACAAATACAATATTAAAGATAAGGTGGAAATTATACTCGAAATGGGGCAAATTATAATTAAACCCATTGAAGCGCCACGAAAAAATTGGGAAACTGCTTTCCAAAAAATGAATGAATTGGGTGATGATGCAATGCTTATAGATGCTGTTTTTACTGATGAAAATTTGGAAGAATGGAAATAGAGCAATATTCAATAGTTATAATTAATCTTGATCCAACAGTAGGAAGTGAAATTCAAAAAACACGACCTTGTGTAATTGTATCGCCAAATGAAATGAATAAATATTTGAATACAATTGTAATAGCGCCAATGACTTCGAGTTTAAACAAATATCCAACAAGGGTTTCTGTTAATCACGATAGTAAAAAAGGAATGATTGCAATTGACCAAATTAGAACCGTTGACAAAAAGCGAATTATTAAAGTGGTTGGCAAATTGAATAAAAGTGAAATTAATTTTACAAAAGAAGTTATAAAAGAAACCTTTGTAAAATAATTTGTAAATTTAACGTTATGAAAAAATCCCGAAGGGTTGACTCATTTTGTAACGTCGGATTTTATTCGATGATGATAAAAAGTATCGCAGCTTTGACAAAGTTTTTATGAAAATATAAACGTGAACTTGTTGGTTTTTTGTTGATGAATGTTATGGGGTTGGAAGAAGAAATATTTTTAAGAATTAGAAGACTATTTTTGGTAATTTAGCATTTATAAATACTTTAAGATGAAAAGCAGCTATAATTTTTTATCAGACAAAGAGCCAACAGACAAACAATTGCAGAAGTTAATGCAAGATGTGTTGGTTGATGTAAAAAAACGGTCTCAAATTGCGAAAAAAAAGCTGGAAGTTATTCAATTACAAGAAATCAAGGAAGCTAAAATACGTTTCAACAAACGATTTTCTTTAGATGCAATTTAATAAGCCAACTTTAATAGTTATTGCAGGACCAAATGGCTCTGGAAAAACGTCTATTACCCTCAACGCTTTTGGGCGTGGTTAAAGCGAATGGCAGGTGGAATAGTGTTGTGAAAAATAAAATCAGGGTTTGATTTTAACGATTTTCCCATCTTTTAGGATTACTAAATAGCTGTTGTTTTTTCTCTTGAACTCTATAAGTTTTTCGTAAACTTTATCCATTCCTTTCATAATTTTGGTTTGGGTGGGTGTCAATTTATGTACTTTCATAATACTGTTTTTTAAGTTTATTGAATTTGATTTCGTTAAAAATATCAATTTCAGTTTCTATAGTTTTTTTAGCAATTAAATCATGTTTTCCTTCTGAATTGTCAAAAATCATTACTTCATCTGCAATAGGAAGATATATTTCAAAAAGATTTTTTATTCCATTTTTATATCTTCTTCTAATTACTTCGTTTTCAATATTATGACCGCCTTCTGCAACTCTAATTTTAACTCGTTCTATAGCCAAATCTACATTTTGTAGCCAAAAAAATAAAAGTGTAACGCTGTAATTCTTATTTTTCGCTTCTCTAATTTTTGATTTATAGCTCTTTGTCGCCAAAGTGGTTTCAAAAGCAAAGTTTACATTTGTTTCTAAAAGTTCGTTTATTCTTCTAAGCATTATTCTTCCTGATTCAAACGAAACTTTTTCGGGTTGAAAAGGGGATAAGCCTTTTGCTATTTCATCAGCATTTACAAATTCTTTACAATCTAGTATTTCTGGTAAAATAGTAAATGAAGCAGTTGTTTTACCTGCTCCGTTGCAACCTGAAATTATATAAAGATTTTTATTCATTTAAACAAAGGTAAACAATTTCTAATTTCTGCTGATTATTATCCCTACTGTTTTAGAATTAAATTTAAATTGGTTTGTATCTTTGATGTTATAACAAAATCTACTTATGACTCGAAAAATAGCCTTCCTATATAGTTTATTATTTGTAGCAAGTGCGGTGTTTTCTCAGCAAAGTACGGCTTCAAAACAAGTCTCGACATTTACAATTGAGGCACCACAACTTCATAGCACAAAGAAAATCTGGTTGTATTTGCCAAAAGAATATGGTACTTCAAAAAAGAAATATCCTGTAATTTATATGCACGACGCACAAAATTTATTTGATGCTGAAACTGCTTATGCCGGCGAATGGAACATTGACGAAAAATTAGACAGTTTAAAAGCGCAAGTTATCGTGGTGGGAATTGAGCACGGAAATGAAAAAAGAATTGACGAATTAACGCCCTATAAAAACGAAAAATATGGTGGCGGAAATGGGGATAATTACTTGGAATTTATTGTAAAAACATTAAAACCAAAGATAGACGCTACCTATCGCACCAAAACCAATGCTACGAATACTATAATTATGGGAAGTTCTTTGGGAGGTTTGATTTCCTATTATGCGTTGCTGAAATACCCCGAAGTATTTGGTAAAGCGGGAGTTTTTTCGCCTGCATTTTGGATTAATCCCGAAATTTTTGATTTAACTAAGAAAACCAAAACACTAAATTCAAAAATCTACTTCCTTTGTGGTGACAATGAAAGCCCAGAAATGGTTCCCGATGTCAACAAAATGGAAATCTTAGTTTCTGATATTCGGTGCAGTTGCATGCATTTAACTCGGAAAAGAATCATCAAAGGCGGTCAACATAACGAGAAATTATGGCGCGATAACTTTGTGAAAGTCTATTCGTGGTTAAATATTTAAAGCGTGTTTAAAAACGTTTTAAAGTAAGATACTGGTTTCAAATCCAACAATTCTTCACGGTGTTGCGCTAAAAAAGAATAGTCTAAAGTGTCCACATTATCAATCGTTTTATATACTTCTGGAAGTTCGCCTTGTGGTTTTTTGAACACAAAACCTAAACCGTGATCTGTATTTAAAACAAAAGCTGAAAGTTCTGGATGGTTTTTTTTGATGTAAACAATTGTTTTCCAAACATCACCATTCCAAATATTTTTCCAATCTTTATGGTTTTCTAAATCTACACGAGCATCATCAATTGAATTGGCTGGATACGCCGCTAATTCATCTAAAGGATTGCAATCGTGCAAAACTATAACTCCATTTTTATCAAGGTATTTAAGGGTATTTAAAGTGTCATTTAGTGATTGTCCGTAGGTATGAAGTCCATCGATAAAAGCCAAATCAAGAATATTAGCTTCTAAAAGCGCTGTATATTCTTCAAAAAAAGTATCGCTTGTCACTTCAAAATAATCGTTTTTAAGTGTGTGAGGATTTAAAATACACGCTCTAACTTTTTTCCATAAACTAAAATTAAAGAATGGATCTACACCAAAACGTTTTTTTGTACCAACAATATTAAACAGACATTTACCTCTGTTTACACCTATTTCTAAGTAATTTTGTACGTTTTTTTTCTTAATCAGTGCATTTAAAACTTCAATTCTTGTCATCTTTATAAGTAATTTGGTAGCTATTATTTTCTGAGCGCTAATTTATAATAAATAGTTACACAAATAAACATTGACACAGATTATTTACTTATAATCTACTATTAGAGCAGCATTATAATTATATTTGCAAAAATGTTTCAAATGAAAATGACAAATAACGATATCCTGAAAAAACTTCGAGTAGCCTTGATGCTTCGGGATGACCAAATAGTAGAGATTTTAGAATTGGTAGATTTTAGAATTACAAAATCAGAATTGGGTGCATTTTTCCGTGCCGAAGACCACGAAAATTATATGGAATGTGGCGACCAAGTGTTGCGTAATTTTCTAAATGCATTAGTTCTGCATCTGCGTGGAACCAAAGAAAATCCTAAAAATCCTTCTGACGTTTTGAACAAAAACAAAACGGAAGTGAAATCAGGAAATCACGATGAGGAAAAATCCAGAGGCGACCAAAGTCCAGCGAAAAGTCCTGTGGCGAAGAAACCCTTTAAAAAACAAAATTCAAACCGAGCGACACCAAAAATTCAGATTGTAGAAAACGTTCGATTTAAAAACGGTAAAAACAAAAAATCCTAATTGTTTAAGCCAATTTAAATCTACTTATGGATTCGTATCAAGAAGTTACAACATAAAAAAAGCGGTTTTCAAAATTTGAAAACCGCTTTTTTTATTAAATCATATTGAAACTATTTATTTCCTTTTTCGAAATCAGCAATAAACTGAGCCAAACCGATATCTGTTAAAGGGTGTTTCAACAATCCTAAAATTGCAGAAAGCGGTCCTGTCATTACATCGGCACCAATTTTTGCACAATTCACAATGTGCATTGTGTGGCGCACAGAAGCGGCAAGAATTTGAGTTTCATATCCATAATTATCATAAATCAAACGGATTTCTTCTATCAAAGCCAATCCATCTGTTGAAACATCATCTAATCTTCCGATGAAAGGGGATACATACGTAGCTCCTGCTTTTGCTGCTAATAATGCTTGACCAGCGGAAAATACCAACGTTACATTTGTACGAATGCCCTTATCAGAGAAATACTTACACGCCATAATTCCTTCTTTAGTCATTGGTAATTTTACCACAATTTGCGAATGCAAATCAACTAACTCTTCACCTTCACGAATCATTCCGTCATAGTCAACAGCATTTACTTCGGCACTTACATCTCCGTGAACACTCTTGCAAATGTCAATATAGTGCTTTAAAATATTATTTTTTCCTGTAATTCCTTCTTTAGCCATTAAAGATGGATTTGTAGTAACTCCATCAAGAACTCCAAGTGCTTGAGCTGCTTTAATCTCGTTTAAATTTGCTGTATCAATAAAAAATTTCATAGGTATCGTTTTAAATAATTATAGTTTTTAATTTGATGCTAAATTACAATTTATAATGGTTCATAAGCATTTTTTCATAGACTTTATCTGGTAAAATCCTCTTTAATACAATTGAAAATTTTTGAATAAAACTTCCCACTTTATAATGGATTTTAGGATTTTCTGTTTGAATAATATTAAGAATTGCTTGCGCCATTTCAATTGGATTATTCCCACTATTTACTTGTTCGTCCATCATTTTTAAAGTTGCTCCGTAAGAAACTTCGTATGCTGAATCTATTATTACAGCCGCATGAAATCTTCCTGAAGCAATATTTGTTGCAAAATCTCCTGGCGCTACATTGGTAATGTTGATTCCAAAAGGTTTAAGTTCCATGCTTAATGATTCTGTAATTAGTTCCAAAGCTCCTTTTGAGGCCGAATAAATACCTCGATAAGGCAATCCCATATATCCGGCAATAGAGGTTATATTAATAATTAAACCCGATTTTTGGGAACGCATTTGCGGTAAAACTGCTTTAATAACTTCAATAGGACCAAAGAAATTAGTTTCAAAATTGTTTTTAATTTCTTGGGAAGGGATTTCTTCGATTGGTCCCGTGATTCCAACTCCTGCATTATTAATTACAACATCTAATCTTCCTGAAAGTTGAATTACTTTCTGAACTGTAGCATTTATAGATTCCGTATTTCGAACATCTAAGGGGAGTAAAGGAAATATGGAGTTAATAACACATTCTGGATTTCTGCTGGTTCCATATACTATAAAACCTTTATCGTGCAAAAATGTACCAATGGATTTTCCAATTCCAGATGAAGCGCCTGTTATTAGTACTACTTTAGTCATACCTTATTAATTATCTTAATTATTTTTAATGAATTATAAGAATGTAAATATAGTTATTAAATGGAATTTGAGATGAAATTTTAAAATCGAAAAGTAATTATCGACAAAATTTTGAATTAATATAAAAATGTGTGAAACAAAAAAAGCTTCGAATTACTTCGAAGCTTTTGCGTTTTTGGGTGGCTGACCGGGTTCGAACCGGCGACCCTCGGCACCACAAACCAATACTCTAACCAGCTGAGCTACAACCACCATTTTTAACGAGTGCAAATATAAGTCAAAAAGTTTTGTTTTGCAAAGGAAAAAATAAAATAATTAAATCAAATCCCCTAAGCTATTGACTGCCAAATACCTTTCAACAGTAAAACCTTCTGCATATTCTGTTCCTATTAATCGACCTAATTCTCGAGAACGATTATGGATACTTTCTAAGAAGTTTTTCGTTGCAATTGGAGTTTCTGGTTCTTCGGAATTTGGGTTGTAAAACTGAGAACCGTAAGCCAAAATTGAAGCTTCCTTTTTCTCGATAAATCCAGTAATATCAACAACAAAATCAGGTTCAATATTTTTCCATTGAATATAATGATACACTAATTTTGGTCGCCAAGCCGCTTGTTGAATCCCATCAATCGAAGTTGCTATTTTTACTAATCCTGATAAAAAACAAGCGTCAGAAACTAATTTACTTCCTTTTGCATGATCAATATGACGGTCGTCAATTGCATTGCATAAAACTATTTCTGGTTTGTATTTTCTAATGATTTCAATAATTCTCAATTGGTGACTTTCATCATTAAGAAAAAAACCATCTCGCATATCCAGGTTTTCTCGAATAGAAACGCCAAGAATTTTTGCCGCAGCTTCAGATTCATTATTTCTAATTTCAACCGAACCACGAGTTCCTAATTCGCCTCGTGTCAAATCGATAATTCCAACTTTTTTTCCCAAGGAAATCTCTTTAGCAATGGTTCCCGAACATCCTAATTCAACATCGTCGGGATGTGCGCCAAAGGCAAGTATATCTAATTTCATACTATAATATTTTTCATTGTCATTGCTTTATTCGCTGTTTCTTGCCATTCATTTTTAGGATTGCTATCTTTTGTGATTCCGCAACCAATATACAAATGTGCTTCTGTTTTATCCGATTTTGATATTATTTGCATACATCTTAAATTCACAAATAAATCCGTTTCTGATTTTTCATTTTTGTTTATTTCCCCCAAAAAACCAGCGTAAAAACTTCTGTTATATCCTTCATTTTCAACAATAAAATCTTTGGCACTGCTTTTTGGTAAACCACAAACTGCTGGCGTTGGATGCAAAAGTAAAACTAATTGTTTTAATGAAGCTTTTTCATTTATTATTCCTTTAATATCTGTTTTCAAATGCAGTAAATTTCCAGCTTTCAAAGTATATGGCGCTGAAATCTCAACTTCAGAAGTCACATTTTTTATTGTTTCCAATATATAATCCGTGACAAATTGTTGTTCAACCTGTTCTTTATTTCCCCAAATTACAGTCTCATTATTTTGAAATAACTGTGTTCCAGCCAAAGCTACCGTATGAAATTCATTACCATTTGCTTTAAGCAAACGTTCTGGAGTTGCACCCATCCACAAACCAATTTCAGGATGAAACCAGCAATATGTAAAAGCTGTAGGATAGGAATTTACTAATCTTTCAAATAATGAAACTAAGTCGAAATTTGGCAAATCAATTACTTCCTCACGTGATAAAACAACTTTATTAAAACTTCTATTTTCAATGGCATCAATTGCTTTTTGAACTAAATCTTCAAAATTATTTTTAGCTAATTCATCTACAAAAGTTTCGGAATTGGTTTTTTTAATTATGGAATTTGGAATAAATTCAATTTCAATTAATTCTGATTCCCACTCTGGAATTAGTAGTACTTGTTTGCCATCAAAAGGTGCAAAAACAAAACCTTTTTCGGTGAAATCTTCTGTTAAGTACAACTGATTGTTCTTTTGAAAAAGCCCTGAAATACTATTTATATTAGGTTTGCTATAAATTACAAACGGTAAGTTTTGATGGAATTGTAGTTTTACTTTTATAAAAAAATCAATCATAATTTCATTTGTATGAGTTTAAAACACATTTAAATTATTGCTTGTTTTTTATTTGTAAAACCATATTTGTCAGTTTGCAAAGCGAAATTAACTTCCCTTCTTCATCGGTGATTTTAATTTCCCATAAATGCAAACTACGTCCTTTGTGAATGATTTTTGCAGTTCCAAAAACAATTCCTTCTTTTTTGCTTCTCAAATGATTGGCTGAAATTTCAATGCCTCGAATTTCACTTTCTTCAGGATTTACAAACAACATTGAAGCGGCACTTCCCACACTTTCTGCCAAAGCAACAGTTGCGCCACCGTGCAATAATCCCATTGGTTGATGAATTCTTGGATTGACAGGCATTTTGGCAACTAAAAAATCTTCGCCCGCATCTATAAATTCAATTTCTAATGTTTCCATCAAAGTGTTTTTTGAAAACGCATTACACATTGAAAGGATTTTCTCTTTATCGAAAGCCATTTTTTTTGATGTAAAAATAAGACATTATAAGGTTAGTTGAAAATTTATTAGCATTTTAGTGTACTAATGCAAATTGGCAAACTAAAATCGATACTTTTTCGTTATCCATTAACAAATTAGAAGTTCGGGTATTTATTATTATCAAATTAATACCTATTTTTACAAAAAATCAGTAGCAATGCGAAATACAATTTATGTCCTTTTTATCGGAATTTTAATTTCAATGTCTTCATGTAGAAAAGATTTTGTATTTGAACCAAGCGCTGGAAATTTGGGTTTTTCAAAAGATACTGTTTACTTAGATACTGTTTTTACTAACATAGGATCAAGTACTTACACTTTAAAAGTTTATAATAAAAGCAACAATGACATCTTAATTCCTAAAATCCAATTAGGAAAAGGAGCGGCATCAAAATACAGAATGACTATTGACGGAATGCAAGGTCAAAACGGAAAAATATTTAATAATGTTGAACTTTTAGCGAAAGATAGCATGTATGTTTTCATTGAAACTACAGCTGAAATTACCGATGCAAATCCTACCGATTTTTTATACACCGATCAAATTCAATTTGATTCTGGCAGTAAATTACAAAACGTTGAATTGGTAACTTTAATTCAAGATGCGGTCTTTTTATACCCACAAAAATACGTTGATGCCACAACTGGCGCAGTAACATACGAATCATTGCCTTTTGGTGAAGATCAAATTTACGGTTTCGTTTTAGATCATAATGACCACAATGACGAATACCATTGGACAAATGCAAAGCCTTACGTTATCTATGGTTATGCGGGAATTCCGAGTGGCGAAACGCTTAATATTGACCCAGGTGCTCGAATACATTTTCACGCAAATTCAGGAATAATTGTTGGAAATGGCGGTTCATTAAAAGTAAACGGACAAGTTTCTACAACTACCGCTTTAGAAAAAGAAGTCATTTTTGAAGGCGACCGATTAGAACCAAGTTTTTCTGATGTTCCCGGACAATGGGGATTGATTTGGATGAGCCAAGGAAGTATCAACAACCAAATTAATCATTTAACTTTAAAAAATGCAACCGTTGGAATTTTTGTGGGAGATGTTGAAAATGCTACAAATACAACTTTAAAAATTGATAATTCACAGATTTATAATTGTTCAAATCTTGGAATATTGGCTCGAACTGCAAAAATTGAAGGCACTAATTTAGTCATCAATTCTGCTGGTCAGGCAAGTATCGCTTGCACCGAAGGCGGTTCCTATCTTTTCAAGCATTGCACATTCAATAACAACTGGCAAAGTTCCAAACAAGTTGCGGTTTTAGTGAGCAATTACAGTAATATTAATAATGTTATAACCCCAATTGCTTTGAATCAGGCGGAATTTGACAATTGTATTATCTATGGTTCCAACCAAGTTGAAATGATTTTGGATAAAAAAGACGGTGCCAATTTCAATTATCAATTCAATAATTGTTTGCTCAAATTTAATAATACAGCGAATCAATTCACCAACAATCCTCTGTATTTATTTGACACTGATGCAACACATTACACCAATATTATTAGAAATCGAGACCCTAAATTTCAAAATGCAAATCAAAATAAGTTGAATATTGACGCTACTTCCGCCGCTTTCGCAAATGGAAATCCGGCATATTTAATTTTGACAGATATTTTAGGAATTGCCAGGACTTTACCCCCAGATTTAGGTGCTTATAAAAACGCACCATTTCCCATAATTCCTTAATTTAATTTTATTTCTTTTCAAAAATAACAAATAACTCTTTGTTTGCTCTGGGTGCTATAGAATTATAAGCTGTTTCCATGGTAATTATATTAAAATCGTATTGAAACAAGGAAATATATTCTTCTTTTGAACCTCCAAAAGGCGGTCCTTCAGCAGTTAATGGAAATTGGAACATAAGTCCTACTATTTTACCTTTGGGATTTAATAAGGATTTCATTTTCTGAACATAATCCTTGCGTAACTCTGGATTCAAAGCGCAAAAGAATGTTTGTTCAATTATTAAATCATATTTCCCCTCTAGCTCAAAAAAATCAGCGTTGATAATTTGATTATTATCTAAATCTGGAATTCTTTTTTTAATATTTTCTAAAGGAGTTTCAGCATAATCAACCACAAAGGAGTTTTGAAATCCTTTTTCAATTAAATATTCAAACTCATAGCCATTTCCAGCGCCAGGAACCAGAATTTTGATATTTTTATTAGTCAATTGATCGATATATTCCTTGATTGGTGTTGTAATTTCACCAACATTCCAAGCAACTTCACCCTTTTTATAGCGTTCTTCCCAATAGTTTTTAGTCAGTTTCATCATCATTTGTTTCATTTCCAAAATCCTCTAAATCCCGACGATCTTTTTTAGTTGGACGTCCGTCACCCGTTTTTCGATAATGTTCTTTTGATAATTTCAATAGTTCAAGATGTTGAAATGCTTCAATTGGCGTTTCGTTTTTTCTATAAATATCAACCAATTTTGCAGCAACTCTATTTGGCGGAATATCTAAAACTACAATTATTTGAGTAATTTGGTCTTTTCTAAAAGTGATTTTATCCGTTGGAAATACTTCTTTCGATGGTTTTGCAACTAAGCCATTTACTGTAATATGATTTTTTTTACAGGCTTCTGTAACCATATTTCTGGTTTTATAATACCGAACGCACCATAAAAATTTATCTACTCTCATATTTTTTCTAAAATCAAAGTTAAATTGGATACAAAAATAAATCAATATTGTATCTTGCGCTCTTAAATTTTATAAAAAATGAATAAATATTTTAAAATAGTTTTATTTCTTTTAATTGGGTTAACAATTGGTTCATGTACAAAAAGTGATTCAACCGCAACGGTGCCTTTAAGGGATTATACAGTTCAAAATGCAGCCGACATGGATTCTATCAATAAATATATCGATACACACTACATCACTGTAGATGCTGATTATAATGCTACTATGACAAAAATTCCAGTTGGAGGAACACAACAATCTATTCGTTTGCAACAAACATACCCACTGCAATTCAAAATGGTTCAGAATGATGAACAAGGTGTTAACTATAAAGTATATTATATAAGTCTTCGTGAAGGAACTAATCAAAGTACGACAGCCGTAGATTCGTCTTTTGTTTCTTACAGAGGTACTTTAGTTTCAGATGTGCAATTTGATTTTTCAGATAATCCAATTTGGTTTCCATTACAAACAGTTGTGGCAGGTTGGGGTGAAATTATACCATTATTCAAAACAGGAACTTTTGATACTTCAGAAGGACCAAACCCTACAACTTTTGCGAATTTTGGAGCAGGAGTAATGTTTATCCCTTCAGGTTTAGGATATTATAATCAAATTCCTTCAGCTTATGTACCTTCTTATTCTCCTTTGATTTTTAGTTTTAAATTAAAAAGCCAACGTTATAGAGACCATGATCGGGATTATATATTGTCTAAGTATGAGGTTGATCCTGCTGTAGTTGGTCAAAAACCTAAAGATTATGATAGTGATGGTGATGGTGTTCCAAATTTATACGATATTGACGATGATGGAGATCATTTTATGACAAAAATCGAAATTAAAAGACCGAATATAATTGTAAATGGAGTTTCTGTAAGTAATGGTTATTACCCTTATAATGGCGCTGATGTTGACGATCCTTCAACTCCAAATATTGATGAAAGACAAGGTATTCCAAGAAAATTTACTGGCCCAATAAATACATTGACTAATTTACCAACTCCTTTACCTTCAGACTTTACAGACCCTACAAGATTGAGAAGACATTTAGACCCTACGAGTTTTCCTCCTTATGAATAATCTAAATATATACAATTTAATTTAAATAGAAAAGAGCCCTTATAAGAGCTCTTTTCTATTTAATTTTTTTTTGAATTTATAAATTGCGATTAGTATCTCAATTTATTTTATTCTAATTTACTCTATTTAATTGAATACCTCAAAATCATTACCATCAAAACTGGCAAATACCATACTAGGATGTGAATCTTGATGAAAGATATTCCCCAAATTATCAATAGCAATAGCGCCAGCAAAACCATCGTACGGTTTTAACTCCGAAAAAGTTTTGTTGAAAGCCATTTCTAAAGTAAATCCATCGGTTACACGAGTTACAATTTTAGCTGCAGTTGCATTACTGACAATGTCCTCACCTACTCCAGTTAAACTAACGCCACAAAATTCGTTAACATAATTTCCAGCTACAGTTGCAGAATCTGATATACGACCTGGTATTTCAAAGCCTTTTCCGCCAGTAGAAGTTCCAACAGCAAGTTTTCCGTCTTTATCCAAAGCGACACAGCCTACAGTTCCTGTTCCCAATGATTTTAATTTAGCTTCATATTCTGCTTTTCGTTGTGGAATTTCTGTTGAGAATTTTTCAAAACCGTGTTGTCTAGCAAATTTAGTTGCTCCGCTTCCACCCAGAATTCTATCATCAAATGGCAGTAATGTAGCGGCAACTTGAATAGGATTTTTCACTTCTTCAATATTGATTACGCCACTCATTTTTTGGGTTGAACCGTCCATTAAAGCGGCACTCATTCTGATTTTTCCGTCACTTTGAATTTGGGAACCAATTCCAGCATTAAACAATTCATCGTCTTCCAATTGAGAAACCGCAAAAACAACTGTTTCCAAAGCTGAATGTGACTTTAAATAGTCAAAAGAATTCTTCACAATTCGCTCTAAAGCCTCTTGTTTGGCTACTTTAGTTTCAGCATTTGTAGAAGATTCAGAGAAAAAACCACCGTGAATAATTAGTTTCATAAGATAAAATAATTAGTATTCTTACGAATTAATATATTGAGAACTTTGAATCGTCATTTTATAAGTATCCAAATCAAACGTGTCGTATTTACTCATAACATGCGTTACCAAATGTGAAATTGATATGGGTTGACCCAATTCTACTTCTGTTAAATTTGTATCTTTAATTTCGCGTCCGTCAACCAAAATAACCAATCCAGAACCAATTGCTTCCATTCGATTATTATGAGTTATCAATAATCCTGTATCTTCTCCAAGACCAATTCCTAAAACCTTTGGATTTCCCACAACCGATTGAAATAACCTTCCAATTCTTCCACGTTGCACGAAATGTGTATCAATTACTACGTTGTCAATAAAACCTAAACCACTTGTAATTTTAACTTCCCCTTTCAATAAAGCTTCGGAGCTACTTCCTTGATAAATCATAGTATTTGATGCTGCCGCCGCTCCCGCAGAAGTCCCAGCATATATAAATTCTTCATTTCTATATTTATCCAATAAAATATCGTGGAAAGGAGTACCTCCAAGAATTGAGGTCAATCGAAGTTGATCGCCACCTGTTAGCATTACTACGTCGGCAGCTTTCAAACGATCAAGAATTTCCGAATCCATCGCTTGTTCTCTTTTTTCAATATATAAAACATCAACATTTGTAGCTCCTAAAGAGTTGAATGCTTTTACATATTCAGGTCCAATTTCTTTCGGAATTTTGGAAGCCGTGGTAATTATTTCGATTCTAGATAATTCCTTATGTTTTGATTCTACTAAAATTCTTTTCAAAATTCCAGTTTCAAAAAAGTTCAAATTGATTGTTGCGTTTTTATCTAAATCCGTTTCTGTGAAACTTCCTTTATCAACTGCACCACCTATTATTATTAATTTTCCTTGTATATTCATTTGGTAAAAATAACCAAAAATTGAAATATTACAACTCAAAATCAATATTTAAAATTATATTTTTTAACCTATTTGGGTTAAATCAAATTATTTGTGTTTTAATTATATTTTCATTTGATTTCAAATACTTTTTTTACAAAAAAATCGTTAAACTTTTAATATCACTGCAAAACCCAAAAAATAAATTATTTTTGTAGATGCATTTGAAAAAAATATGCAAATTTGTACACTTACTAAATTAAAATAATAGCTATGTTTTTAAACTTTTTGCTTCAAGCCGCCAATCCGATTGCTGACACTCTTGCAAATGCTGCGGCAAATCCCGAAATGAATGTTAGTGTGACAGAAAGTGTTTCCTATTTGGATTTTTTGCTGAAAGGTGGAATTATGATTATTCCAATTATTTTGCTGCTCTTCTTTTGTATTTATGTAATTATTGAACGGTATTTATCCATCAAAAAAGCGACTAAACAAGATGCAAATTTGATTAGCGATGTGAAAATGCAATTACAATCAGGCAAATTAGACAATGCAATTATGATGTGTAGTCGTGAAAATACAGCTTCTGGAAATATTATGAAAAGTGGAATTTCAATTATTGGAAGACCCATTAGCGAAATTGAATCGGTGATGGAACGCACCGCCAATGTTGAAATTGCAGAAATGGAAAAGGGTTTAGGACATTTGGGATTGATTTCTGGAATTGCACCTATTCTTGGTTTTATCGGAACAATTTCTGGGGTTATCAAAATATTTCATACGATTTCAAATACAGGAAATTTGAATATTCAAACTATTTCTGGGGGTTTATATGAAAAAATGATTAGTAGTGGCGCCGGACTTGTTGTGGGCGTGGTTGCTTATTCTGCCTATCATTTATTCAACATGATGATTGATAGTTTTTCACTTAAAGTTCAAAAACAGACTTTAGAAATCATTAACGTAATTCAACAACCGTAATATGGCAATTAAAAGAAACAAGCGATTTCACGCAGAAATTCCGACTTCGTCATTGAGCGATATTATGTTCTTTTTGTTTTTGTTTTTTCTAATTATTTCTACTTTGGCAAATCCAAATGTGATAAAATTGACCTTGCCAAAAGCAGCGACAAACGAAACTACAAATAAAGACCATATCAGTTTATCGGTAACGGAAGATAAATTGTACTATATTAATAAACAAGAAGTTCCGTTCGATCAATTAGAGCAAACTTTAGCTGAAAAAACAGCTGGATCAAATGATAAAACAGTTGTGGTTCGAGTTCCCGCAGATAATAAAGTACAAGATTTAGTCGATTTAATGCAAATGGGAGTAAAATTAAAATTGAACTTTGTGATTGCAACTTCTAAATAATTACAAAATGATACGAACCTTAATATTAATTGCATTAGGAGGCGGAATCGGAAGTGTTTTCCGATATTTAACTGCTGTTTTAGTGCAAAGATATTATGCTTCTGTATTTCCAATTGCTACATTAATTACTAATGTTTTAGGCTGTTTCCTGATTGGAATTGCCATCAGTTTATTAGAAAAAAATGATTTGGTAAATTCCAATTTAAAGTGGTTTTTTATCACTGGATTTTGTGGTGGCTATACTACATTTTCAACTTTTGGACTTGAAAATATCAATTTACTACAAAACAATAATTCTGGTTTGGCTTTTATTTACATTGGTTTAAGCATAATCACTGGATTATTTGCCGTTTGGTTGGGACTAATTGTTGCAAAATAAAATTGTAAGAACGTGTTAAATTGTTTCTATTTTGTGAAAAAAATGTAACTTCGCAGTCTATGAAAAATTTTGACATCCAATCGATAAAGTCGCTTTTAGCAACACCAAAAAAAATTGTAATTATTCCGCATCGCAATCCTGATGGGGACGCAATGGGTTCTACTTTGGGTTTATACCATTTTTTATTAAAATTAAAACATCAAGTTCTTGTAATTTCACCAAACGAATTTCCTGAATTTTTGGACTGGCTTCCTGGTTCAGAAAACGTTTTGACGTATGAAAAACACAAAGACGAAACCACAAAAATTCTTCAAGAAGCTGAATTACTTTTTACTTTAGATTTCAATGCGCTGCATCGTGTTGGGGAAATGGAAACTATTTTGAAAGAACTGACCGCTCCCTATATAATGATAGATCATCATCAAAAACCAGATGATTATGCAGCTTTTATTTATTCTGATACGCAATTTGGTTCAACTTGTGAAATGGTTTACAATTTTATTGAATTATTAGATGAAACTCATTTATTAGACAAAACAATTGCAACTTGCATTTACACTGGAATTCTAACTGATTCTGGTTCGTTTCGATTTCCAAAAACAACAGGCAAAACACATAGAATTGTGGCAAGTTTGATAGATTTAGGCGTTGAAAATACTTTGATTCCAAATTTACTATTCGATAATAATTCCTACAATCGTTTGCAATTATTGGGCAGAGCATTACAAAATATGAAAGTGATGTCGGAATTTAATACGTCATATATTACATTAACTCAAGCAGAATTAGACAGTTTTGAACACATTAAAGGCGATACAGAAGGAATTGTAAATTATGGATTAACGATAAAAGGTATTATTTTTACAGCCATTTTTATCGAAAATAAAGAAGAAAAAATCATAAAAATATCGTTCCGTTCACAAGGCGATTTTGATGTCAACCAATTTGCAAGAGACAACTTTAGCGGAGGCGGACATATCAATGCTGCTGGGGGAAAATCGGATTTATCATTGGAAGAAACTATCAAAAAATTTGAAGGTTTGGTAACTCAAAATTTAAAACTAAATGAAATTATTTAAGCAATTACTACTTCTAATTATTGGAGTATTTACTATTTTGAGTTGTAGCCAACAAAAAGCGAGAAGACCAATTTCACAATCGTCTGGAACTTTTATGAAAGAATCTGCTGAGCGAAATAAAAAACTCATTGCAACCGAAGAAGCGAAGATTGATTCTATCATAAAAAGCAATCCAGAAATGAATTATATTTCTTCAAAAAAAGGATATTGGTACCATTATGAAAGCAAAAATGAATTAGACACTTTGCGACCAAAAAAAGGCGATGTTGCCTATTTTGATTATGAAATCAAAGATTTAAAAGGAAATATTATCTATTCCGATGTAGAATTAAAACCGCAAGAATATCACGTTGACAAAGAGCAAAAAATAATTATTGGGTTGCGTCACGGAATAAAATTAATGCACAAAAAGGAAAAAATCACCTTTCTTTTCCCTTCACACGTAGCCTATGGATATCACGGTGACGAGCGAAGAATTGGAACAAATGAACCCATTATTTGTACCGTAACTTTAAATGATTTTAAACCTGAAAGTAAAGTAATAACAGAATAAAATAGTAATTAAAATGAAAAAAAGAATACCTTTATTGTTAATCGTAATTGCAACATTTATTTCTTGCAAAGACACCCATAGCAATTTAAAAGACGGATTGTACGCAGAAATTGTAACCAACAAAGGAACTATATTAGCACAATTAGAATTTGAGAAAACACCAATAACTGTTGCTAATTTCATAACATTAGCAGAAGGAAATAACAGTTATGTAAACGAGCAATTCAAGGGAAAACCTTTTTACAACAACCTAAAATTTCACAGAGTAATTCCTGATTTTATGATTCAAGGTGGCGATCCTTTGGGAGATGGAACTGGAGATACTGGTTACAAATTTAAAGATGAAATTACCGATTTAAAATTTGATCAAGGTGGTTTGTTGGCAATGGCAAATTCAGGACCTGGAACCAATAGCAGCCAGTTTTTCATTACACACAAAGAAACGCCTTGGCTGAATGGATTGCATACCATTTTTGGTCACGTTATTGAAAATGGAATGGAAACCGTGAATGCGATTGTTCAAAATGACGATATAAAATCCATTACAATTATTAGAAAAGGAGAAGCAGCGAAGAAATTTGATGCCGTTAAAGTATTCAGTAATTTCTTTGCAAACGAAGCAGATAACTTGAAAAACCAAGCTAAAATCGATGCTGAAAACAATAAAATTTACATTGAAAAATACAAACCAGTAATTGAAGCTAAAGTAGCTTCTTTTGCAACTTTGAAAGCAACTTCTCTTACCACGAAAAGTGGTTTGCAATTTAAAATTATCAAAAAAGGAAGTGGTAAAAAACCAGTAAATGGAGCATCAATTTACATTCATTACGCAGGTTTTTTAGAAGATGGAACATTATTTGATACGAGTATTGAAGCTGTGGCAAATGCGTTTGGAAAATTTGACCAACGAAGAGCTGACGCAAATCAATACACGCCAATTCCTTTTCAAGCGGGTAAAAAAGACGGTATGATTCCAGGTTTTATTGAAGGTATTGAAAACATATCTTTTGGAGACAAGGCAATTTTATTTATTCCTTCTCGATTGGGTTACGGAGAAGCTGGTGCTGGCGGCGTAATTCCACCAAATGCCAATATCATATTTGAAATAGAATTATTAGAAAATATGCCTAAATAGTAAATAAAGAATTGGGAATAAACCTGAAATCCCAGCATAACGCAAATAAGTAAGGAGCTTTTAAACTAAATAAAATGAAATTTAAAGTATTGTTTTTATTGTTCTTTGGAATAACTACCTCGATTTATTCTCAAAAAACTAAAAAAGTTGTTGCCACTAAAAAACCAGTTGCAACAGTTCAGAAACTAAATCCAACTGCAAACGAAGGGATTTTCGTAGAATTTGAAACTACAAAAGGTAAAATCGTAGTGGTATTGGAATACAAAAAAACACCTATTACAGTTGCCAATTTTGTGTCTTTAATTGAAGGTACAAACCCATTTGTAACAGATGAAAAACTAAAAGGAAAACCTTTTTATAACGGATTAAAATTCCACAGAGTTATCAAAGATTTTATGATTCAAGGTGGTGATCCTGCTGGAAATGGTTCTGGCGGCTGTGGTTATAGCTTCAAAGATGAATGTATTCCTGAAATGAAATTTGATAAAGGAGGAATTCTTGCTATGGCGAATTCGGGTCCTGCAACCAATAGCAGTCAGTTTTTTATTACGCATAAAGACACACCTTGGTTGAATGGAAAACACACTATTTTTGGTCACGTTGTATCAGGAATGGATGTTGTGAATGCAATCGTTCAAGATGATGTATTGCTAAAAGTTACCGTTTCAAGAGTTGGTGCAGAAGCAAAAAAATTCGATGCGCCTAAAGTTTTCTCTGATTACTACGCAAATAAAGGAGCCGACGATGCAAAACAAAACGCAGCACAAGCAGAAGCAAGAGCGAAACAAGCGGCTATTGATGCTGAAGCAAAGAAAGTTTACGATGCAAAATACGGAACAGTAAAAGCCGCAAAAGTAGCTGAATTGGCAGTAATCAGACCTACAGCAACAAAATCTGAAACAGGATTAGAATATAAAATCATTAAAAAAGGTACTGGTGTAAAACCCGCTGACGGCGCCAATGTTTTTATACATTATGCTGGTTTTCTAGAAGACGGAACCTTATTTGACAGTAGCTATGAAGAAGTGAATAAAACTTACGGGAAATTTGACCAAAACAGAGCTTCTCAAAACGGATACCAACCTTTTCCTTTCCAATATGGTAAAAAAGACGGCTTGATTCCTGGATTTATCGAAGGATTGAACGCACTATCTTTCGGAGATAAAGCGGTAGTTTTCATCCCTTCAAAATTAGGATACGGCGAAAGAGGCGCTGGAAATGTGATTCCACCAAATGCTAATATTATTTTTGAAATGGAATTATTAGAAGCGATGCCAACACCAGTTGCTGCAGAAGCAAAAAAATAATTTAAGTTTATACCAAAAAAAAGGTGTTTCGGAAAGCTCTGAAACACCTTTTTTAATTGTGATTATTTGAACCTAACTTTAAAATTTCCAGTCAAATTCGTCTTTATCATTAATGATCGCACCAATCTCAAATTTAACAACTTCATCAAATTCCGTTTGAAAGATAAGCCAATTATCTTCATTGAAGTAATTTTCAAAAGTATCAAATTCTTCTTGTGTGAATTTTGTAATTCCCTTTTGAGCCAATTCAGATTTCACCTCACTGATTGTTCTACCGATAATTTTGTTGCCAAACAATTCCATTTCGGCACTTGAAGCCACGATATAACCCATTCTAAAGTCCTCATCTTTATAGAAAGTCAAACGCATTTTTTGCGCATTGTAAGAGAATATTACGTTGTCGTCTTCGTCTTTGTAATTTTTATTTGGCTTACCATAAATAGCAATTACATCATTTTGTTTCATTCCGAAAATGAGTTTATCAATTCCGTTTTTTGGGTTTATTTTCATTGTAAATTATAAATTTCGTTGCTAATATTGCGCTGCAAAGTTCGGAAAGTTTTTTGAAAGATACACCACAATTCAATGCTTGTTTCTTTTTCTTGGAGCACACGTTTTATTTTCTCTTTCACTATTCCACCTGCCATTCGCTATATCTGTTGTGGCGAACCCCGCCACAACAGGATATCGCTGCTATCGGGGCTCATATCTTTGTGATGAAATAAAAATATGAAATACGTATCTTTGAAATAGTAACAATTGATAAACAAAACCAAGTTGCCAAATTGTGTCGGGGCGAAATACATCATTGATGATATTGTGAACATTAGGATAATCCTC
>CANFVB010000021.1 GCA_947450355.1 Bacteroidota bacterium | reverse complement strand
ACTAAAGTTCCAGGACAAGATGCGTTTATCATTCTGAACAACATTCGCGAAAGCAAAAAAATATGGAGTAATAGCGGTGCAATTATTCAAGATTTGGGAGATGGAATTTTGAATTTAGAATTCCAATCGAAAATGAATACCATTGGTGGTGACGTTTTACAAGCAATCAACAAAGCGATTGATTTAGCAGAAAAAGAATATCAAGGATTGGTTATTGGAAATCAAGCAGCTAATTTCACTGTGGGAGCGAATATTGGAATGATATTTATGATGGCTGTAGAGCAAGAATATGACGAATTGAATATGGCGATTAAAATGTTCCAAGACACAATGATGCGCGTTCGATATTCTGGAATTCCAGTAATAGTAGCGCCTCACGGAATGACTTTGGGAGGAGGTTGCGAAATGAGCATGCACGCTGATAAAGTAGTTGCTGCCGCAGAATCGTATATTGGATTAGTAGAATTTGGAGTTGGTGTAATTCCTGGTGGTGGAGGTTCGAAGGAAATGACCTTACGAGCTTCTGATTTATTCCGAAAAAATGACGTTGAATTGAATGTGTTACAGGAATATTTCTTGACTGTTGCAATGGCAAAAGTTTCCACTTCTGCTTATGAAGCGTTCGATTTGGGTATTTTACAACATGGAAAAGACGTTGTTGTAGTCAATAAAGACCGCCAAATTGCTGAAGCAAAAAAACACGCATTATTAATGGCAGAGGCTGGATACACCCAACCTATTCGCCGAAACGATGTAAAAGTTTTAGGAAAACAAGCGTTGGGAATGTTCTTAGTTGGAACCGATCAAATGGAAGCTGGAAAATACATTTCAGAGCATGACAAGAAAATCGCAAATAAATTGGCTTATGTTATGGCGGGAGGAGATTTATCAGAGCCTACATTGGTATCAGAACAATATTTATTAGACATAGAAAGAGAAGCTTTTTTGAGTTTGTGTACTGAAAGAAAAACTTTGGAGAGAATTCAGTTTATGTTAACTAAGGGGAAACCGTTGAGAAATTAAAGCCCCCTAACCCCCAAAGGGGGAATGCTCAAAATTGTGAATACCAATTTTGTAATTTAAAAGTTCTTTAAATAATTGAAATAATAATATATCACATTCTATAATTAAAAATGTGATTCTAAAACCCTATTTACCCCTAATAGGAATTCCCCCTTTGGGGGTTAGGGGGCTTATTTATGAAAACAGCCTATATCGTAAAAGCATACAGAACCGCCGTTGGAAAAGCACCAAAAGGCGTATTTAGATTCAAGCGTCCTGATGAATTGGCAGCTGAAACCATTCAGTTTATGATGAATGAATTGCCAGATTTCGACAAAAAACGCATTGATGACGTTATGGTTGGAAACGCCATGCCAGAAGCCGAACAAGGACTAAATATGGGAAGATTAATTTCCTTAATGGGATTGAAAATCGAAGATGTTCCAGGTGTAACGGTCAATAGATATTGCGCTTCGGGATTAGAAACTATAGGAATGGCTACAGCTAAAATCCAGTCGGGAATGGCCGATTGTATCATTGCTGGTGGTGCAGAAAGTATGAGTTTTATTCCGATGGGAGGCTACAAACCAACTCCGGATTACGCTGTTGCAAAAGCGGGAAATGAAGATTACTATTGGGGAATGGGTTTGACTGCCGAAGCGGTTGCAAAACAATATAATATATCGAGAATTGACCAAGATGAATTTGCTTATAATTCTCATTTGAAGGCTTTGAAAGCGCAAGCCGATGGGAAATTTGACAAACAAATTGTTCCGATAACTGTGGAACAAACTTTTATCAATGAAAATGGTAAAAAAGAAACCAAATCGTATATCGTAAATAAAGATGAAGGTCCAAGAGTAGGAACTTCGGTAGAAGCTTTGGCAGGATTACGACCTGTTTTTGCAGCTGATGGAAGTGTAACCGCTGGAAATTCATCGCAAATGAGTGATGGAGCTGCTTTCGTTTTAATTATGAGCGAAGAAATGGTAAAAGAATTGAACCTCACTCCTATTGCCCGTTTGGTAAATTTTGCTTCGGCAGGAGTTGAACCAAGAATTATGGGAATTGGTCCTGTAAAAGCCATTCCAAAAGCCTTGAAACAAGCTGGATTGCAATTAAAAGATATTGATTTAATTGAATTGAACGAAGCCTTTGCATCTCAATCATTAGCGGTAATTCGGGAATTGGGATTAAATCCTGATATCGTAAATGTGAATGGCGGCGCTATTGCTATGGGACATCCACTGGGTTGTACAGGTGCAAAATTGTCTGTTCAACTATTTGAAGAAATGAAACTTAGAGGGAATAAATACGGAATTGTAAGTATGTGCGTGGGTACAGGACAGGGAAGTGCAGGGATTTATGAATTGTTGTAAGCCCCCTAACCCCCAAAGGGGGAACTCTCGTGATAATAAATAAAAAAAGTATATAATCTAAAACCCTACTTACCCCTAGTAGGAATTCCCCCTTCGGGGGTTAGGGGGCCGATATGGATATTAAAACAAGAGGCGGACAATTTATCGTAAAAGAGACAAAATGCGAAGATATTTTCACACCAGAAGATTTCAATGAAGACCAAATCATGATGCGTGATTCGGTTAAGGAGTTTGTGGACAAAGAAATTTGGCCCAACAAAAGCCGATTTGAAAATAAAGATTACGCGCTAACGGAAGAGACCATGAAGAAAGCGGGAGATTTAGGTTTTCTGAGTATCGCAGTTCCGGAATCTTATGGTGGAATGGGAATGGGATTTGTAAATACGGTTTTGGTTTGCGATTATATTTCGGGTGCAACAGGTTCTTTTTCAACGGCTTTTGGAGCGCATACTGGAATTGGAACAATGCCAATTACTTTATACGGAACAGAGGAGCAAAAACAAAAATATGTGCCAAAACTAGCTTCTGGCGAATGGTTTGGAGCGTATTGTTTGACAGAACCAGGTGCTGGATCTGATGCCAATTCGGGAAAAACAAAAGCAATTTTATCGGAAGATGGAACACATTATAAAATCACGGGAGGAAAAATGTGGATTTCGAATGCAGGATTTTGTTCGGTATTCATTGTTTTTGCAAGAATTGGAGACGATAAAAATATTACTGGTTTCATTATCGAAAATGATGCTAATAATGGAATTTCAATGGGTGAAGAAGAACACAAATTAGGAATTCGGGCGTCTTCAACACGTCAGGTTTTCTTTAATGAAACCGTTGTACCCATTGAAAATATGCTTTCGGAAAGAGGAAATGGTTTCAAAATAGCTATGAATTCCTTGAATGTAGGAAGAATAAAATTGGCTGCAGCCTGTTTAGATGCGCAACGAAGAGTTACTTCTGGCGCAATAAAATATGCAAATGAAAGAATTCAATTCAATACACCAATTGCAAAATTTGGTGCAATTCGATACAAATTGGCCGAAATGGCAACCTCTTGTTATGCGGGAGAAAGCGCAACTTACAGAGCTGCGAAAGATATTGAAGACAGAATTAAAGTTCGTGAGGCTGAAGGAATTTCCCATCAAGAATCCGAATTAAAAGGAGTGGAAGAATATGCTATTGAATGTTCAATTCTAAAAGTAGCTGTTTCTGAAGATGTACAAAATTGTGCCGATGAAGGAATACAGATTTTTGGCGGAATGGGATTTTCAGAAGATACACCGATGGAAAGTGCTTGGCGTGATGCCCGAATTGCACGTATTTATGAAGGTACAAATGAAATCAACAGAATGCTATCGGTGGGTATGTTGATTAAAAAAGCAATGAAAGGTCACGTAGATTTATTAGGGCCTGCTTCTAAAGTTCAAGAAGAATTAATGGGAATTCCATCTTTTGAAACCCCTGATTATTCCGAATTATTTGCTGAAGAAAAAGAATTAATTGGAAAATTAAAAAAAGCATTCCTAATGGTAGCAGGCGGAGCGGTTCAAAAATACGGTCCTGATTTAGATGCACACCAACAATTATTAATGGCGGCTGCAGATATTCTAATAGAGATTTATATGGCAGAAAGCACGATTCTTAGAACTGAAAAAACAGCCAAAAAAGTGGGTGAAGATAAAGTTCAGGAACAAATTGCAATGGCAAAATTATACTTATATAAAGCAGTTGATATTATCAATCTAAAAGGAAAAGAAAGCATTATTTCTTTTGCCGAAGGTGATGAACAACGAATGATGTTAATGGGTTTGCGCCGATTTACTAAATATACCAATATGCCAAATATTGTTGGTCTAAGAGAAGTTATTACATCTAAATTGGTGGAGAAAAATGAATATTGTTTCTAAAACATAAAGATAGTTATTGTTGTTTTTTGGTTAAAAAGTCACTTTGTATTCATTTACAAAGTGATTTTTTTATATAAAAAAACGTTGAAATTTTAATATAACATTAAGTTATTTTAAACTCGATTTATAAGAATTTATACCTAATTTTAATAAAAATTAAATTTCTTACTATGAAAAAAATAATCGTCTCAATCGTAATAATTATTGCTGTAATTATTGGCTGTAAAACCAATTCTTCAAATGGTGTTTCAAATAAATTAAACGTAACTTTTGAACCGAAAAGCAATAGTAATGTTTCTGGCTCTGGGGTTTTTACAGAAAAAAACGGTCAAGTAACTTTTACAGCCAATTTCAAAGGATTAAAACCTGGAATTCACGCAATTCACATTCACGAAAAATCAGATTGTACTGCTGCTGACGGAAGTTCTGCGGGAGGACATTGGAATCCAACATTCAAAAAACACGGAAAATTGGGTGAAGGAGAAGCGCATAAAGGCGATATTGGAAATTTTACAACTGATGAATTTGGTGTCGGAACAATCACTATTACAACTTCAGAATGGTGTATTGGTTGCGGCGATGCTACCAAAGATATTGTTGGAAAAGGTTTAATCGTGCATCAAGGACCCGATGATTACGTAACGCAACCTACTGGAAATTCAGGAGCAAGAGTAGCGTGTTCAGCAATTATCAAGTAAAAATTAATTTAGTGTAAAATCGCTCTATTAATGCTTGAAAATATATAAATTTGTTGCTCTAATTCGAAGCAATGATAAACCCATCAGCAACCGGCTGGATTGATAAATTTTTTTTAGATCAAAAATCTTTAACGAATCCTGTTATTGAGAATCCTGACTTTTTTTATTCAAAAGTTAGAGATACAGGTTTCATTTATGGCTATATAATTTCATTGCAAACGCCTGTTTTTGTTGACAATAAAGGTTGGACAGAAGATGAAATTACCAAAATTGCCTTATTGAATACTTTGTTTGGCGTTTATAAAATTACAACTCTTGAAACCAATCCTGAAAAATACATTTCTAAAGTTTTAGCATTTTATAATGAGATGCATCCACAAGGATTTAACTTGTTTAAGAAAATTTTACCGAGCAATTCCAACTCGTTAAATTTAGAGAAAATCATTGATACTCGCGTTCAAACCAATATCGATATTATCAACAAACAGTTTTCCCACGTATTGACCAATGCATTACTTTTTGTTGATGTTTTGGCGTTTCAATATTATTTAACGCACGATTCTATCCCTGAAAAATATTTAAAAAAGATTGAAGAAACTATTATTAGTTTGGTTTCATTGGCGTTAAAAACAAAGTCCAACAAGACCAAATATGACGATTTACTCATAAAATTATTTGAAGCATCGGTTCGTTATAGTAAGTTTTCAAATGTGAGTATTCAAAATTTAGAAGAATTGAAATTGGATTATTTTACTTCCGATTTAGAAAAATACTATTTGATAGATTTGGCAGGAATGGCGTTGTGGAGCGATGGAATTGTGGAGAAAAACGAAGCCTATTTCCTTCATAATTTGGCTGAAATAATGACTATTTCCGATGATTTTGTTATAGAAAGTATTGCTAAAACAAATGCGTTTATTACAGAACACAAAGATGAAATTCCATATTTTAAATACTCAAATCCCGTAAAACACTTTTTTGATCACACTACTCAAAGTGTGGAAGTTTTGATAAGTCGAAACAAAAATAGACTGTTCAAAGAACTTTCAGAAAGCAAAGAATTAATGGTTTTACTTGCAAAATCAACGAGGCGAGATTTAGACGATAAAGAAAAGAAGAAAGTCAAAAAACAATTGTTAGATATTTGCAAATCAATTCCTTCCTTGACCATATTTTTGTTGCCTGGCGGGACTTTGCTTTTGCCAATATTAATCAAATTTATCCCGAAGTTACTTCCTTCGGCGTTTAATGAAAATTTAGACGTAGAATAACTTCCCTATTTTTTATTTCTTTAGGAGCGAATTGTCCTCTTGTATTTGGAATTGCAATTCCCGCTTTCGGCTATATCTCTTCGCTTCGCTGCGAGGATACCGCCTCAATCGGGGCTGAAGGAAGAATTGTTTTGATAATTTTTATATTCTGGCTTTAAAAAAACTGACATTGGAAAATTAAGACTATATTTGAAAATAAATAATGCGAAACTATAGTTGAGTATATACAGCTAAAAAAGCTATGTATACTCAGTTTTTAGATTAAAAAATGAGTATATATACTAGTTAGTAGCCATTTTAAAACCGAAAATGAAAAAAGTATCATTTAAAATAATAATCATCTTGATTTTCAGCATTACAAATACCTATGCAGGTTGGTACAAATGTTATAATTATAAAGGAACAATTGACAAATACCCAATATCATTTTCAATTCAAATTACAGAAGATTATTTTGGAGAAAAGGAAAAAGGCTTTAATATTAATGGTATATATAAATACGATAAACACAATAACCCAATAAAACTTGAAGGGAAAATAGATTTCAAAAACAATAAAGCTTATATATACGAAGTTCAGAATAGTAAAAATACTGCCGTTTTTGAGTTTAACTTCTCGGAGGGCGATTGTAATGGGACATGGGAAAATTTAAGCACCAAAAAAACATTGCCTTTACATTTGAGTTTCATTTCAAAACTCCTTGACACTTCAGAAAATGATTTATTCTACGATGTTGAAATTATACAATCCAATTCATTATTGAATTATTATTTCATTGGTATTTATTCAAAGCTAGATAGTGAAGATAGAGCATATATGGAGAAACTAAAAATTATCAGAAAAAGTGACAATTCAATTTTTCAAATATTAGATTTTTCATATATCGAGACAGATACTGGCAATGTAAAGACAGTCATTTATGACAATGTGGAAGTAGTTAACGCCAAAACAAAAGAATTAATTATATGGAATAATATTGGAAAAATGGGTGGTTATTTTACTGTAAAATATAATTCCAAAAAAAATAAGTTTCAAATAAATCCTAAACTGATAATTGATGGTCCAGAATAAAAACGGCTACTAATCGAGTAGACGGCTCCGCCAGAAACTGACGGAGTGCGCCTCTCACACCACCGAGCGTACGGGTCACGTACTCGGCGGTTCGCAAATTGATGGGTTAAGTTCGATGTAAACTTCTGTTAATGATTGATACCCTCGCTAGCGCAAGCGTCACGCTTGTGCCCACAATGAAATTTAATAAAAATATATAAATAATTATCAGTTAGAAATTAAACCTAGTAGTCTGATTTATAATTCCTTTTAACGTATAATAAATTCCTTTTAAGGCATCGTAAATTCCTTTTAAGGCATCGTAAATTCCTTTTAACGTATAATAAATTCCTTTTAAGGCATCGTAAATTCCTTTTAACGTATGGTAAATTCCTTTTAAGGCATCGTAAATTCCTTTTAACGTATAATAAATTCCTTTTAAGGCATCGTAAATTCCTTTTAACGTATGGTAAATTCCTTTTAACGTATAATAAATTCCTTTTAACGTATAATAAATTCCTTTTAAGGCATCGTAAATTCCTTTTAACGTATAATAAATTCCTTTTAACGTATGGTAAATTCCTTTTAAGACATAATAAATTACTATTAACAAATGTAAAATAGCAAATAATGAATACGCAATAATTAAAAATTACGAATAGAAAACGTCACGCAATACCAAATAACCAAATAACCGAATTAACAATTAACCCGACAACTCGGGTATGTCCCCTCAACGGATAGGGCGGATTTATAATCCGTCCCCACAAAGACAATAAATAATTGTGCTGAGATTGCCTCGTTCCTCGCAATGACATTCTAACACGATTACAGATGCGGCAACTAATTGCCCTCGATACTACTATAAATTTAGAATCTGAAATAAATTCAAATTTTCTTTTAAAGTTACCAAAATTTGGTAACTTTACAAGAAATATAAAATTATGGGACGTAATACATCTGTATCTTTAGGAATTTACTTTGAAAGTTTTGTTGACAACAGTGTCACCCAAGGAAGATTTAAAAACGCAAGTGAAGTTATTCGTGCAGGATTAAGATTGTTAGAAGAAGAGGAAAACAAAATAATTGTTCTGAGAAACGCAATTAATGAAGGAATTGAAAGTGGAATTGCTGAAAATTTTGATCCTAAAAGACATCTTGAATCTTTAAAAGCGAAGAAAAGAAATGCCTAAATATTCTCTTTCCAACAAAGCTGTTGCTGATTTATCTGAAATTTGGGATTACACTTTTGAAGTTTGGTCGGAAAATCAAGCAGACAAATACTACTTTGAATTGTTGGCGAATTGTCAAGAATTAGCAGAAAGCCAAACTTTAGGCAAAAATTATGATGAAATAAATAAAGAGATTTTTGGGTACAATTCAGGTCAGCACCTAATTTTTTATAGAATTCTAAATGCCAAAGAAATAGAAATTACCAGAATCTTACATTCAAGAATGAATTTGAAAAACAGAATTCAAGAATAAAAACCTACAGATTCACAAATCAAAGGTAAAATTCAGGTTATCTAAAGGTTGATTCGGTTATTCGTTGATTTGGTTATTCGGAAAATCTAAAATTGAATGTCATCATTTATAATTCATAATTCATAACTCATAATTAATCTTAAACGGGGTTCGCATGAAGGGTGGCAGCGGAAATCCTTTGTGGAACAAAGTGGAACAGAGATTGCAGCGAACGACCTGACCTGAAGTTTTTACGAAGGGACATGCCCAAATAAAAATTCATTAAGCACTTGAAAGATATATAAATACAGACGGTATTAGACGGGAAAAAGCTTCCAAAATTGAAATATAGCTTCAAAAAAAAACCACTCGAAAGTGGCTTTAGTATTTTAAAATTTCAATTGATATACTTTATCTAAATCTTCATCGGAGCTGAAATTCACATTTAAATCGGTTACAAAACCAGAATTCAAACCGTACGCCCATCCGTGTAATGTTAATTCTTGACCGCTGTTCCAAGCTGCCTGAACAATAGAAGTTTTTGCTAAATCAAAAACTTGTTCTTTAACATTTAGTTCAACAAAAGTATTGAAGCGATCATTTTCATCTTTAATTGAGTCCAAATAATCTTGATGCAAACGGTAAACATCTTTAATATGGCGAATCCAATTGTCGATAATTCCAATAGAATCGTTTCCCATTGCCGCTTTTATTCCTCCGCAACCATAATGCCCGCAAACAATTACATGTTTGACTTTTAAAACGTTAACGGCATAATCTAAAACACTTAGCATGTTCATATCGGAATGCACGACCATATTGGCAATGTTTCTGTGAACAAAAACTTCACCTGGTTTTGCGCCAATAATCTCATTTGCAGGAACACGACTGTCAGAACAACCTATCCACAAAAGCGGTGGGGTTTGACTTTTAGCCAAATCTTTGAAATAGTTTGGGTCTTTTTCCAAAGCATTTTCAACCCAAATCTTATTATTGTCTAATATTTTTTTATAAAAATCACTCATTTTTTAGCTGTTTTATTAAAGTTATTTGACATTTGAATTTCTTATTAAACAAAATTTAATAAGATACAAATGTATGTAATTACTATGTTTAATACTTGTATTTTGAAATTATTTAAAAAATTCTTCGCTAATCATTTCTTTCTTCACTATTTTTCTTTTGGCAAAATCATAATGATGTTCAATAGTAACATTGTTAGGCGTTTCAATAGTATTTTCTAGATTATACGCTTTTTTGAATCCTTTGAGTTTTACTTTTATCTTTTCATCAATTGCTCTTGTAGTCTTGAATTCATGAATTAAGTCCAATATATCATGGGCAATATAAACCGTTTCTGATGCGTCAATAATAACTTTTGAATTCTCAGGAATATCATTTAAAGTCGATTTGATTGCTGCTTTATTCAAAAACGAAACCTCTTGTGCTAAATGAATATGGATTACATCGCCTTCGGCATATTCTTGTTTTTTGAAACTGTAGGCTCTTTTGAGATTACCTTTTAGGACAAAAATGATGCTAATAATTATACCTAAAGCAACTCCTTTAAGCAAATCTGTGAAAACAACCGCTAGTAATGTGGCGATAAATGGAATAAACTGATACTTTCCTTTATGCCAAAAATGTAAAAAAGTAGCTGGTTTGGCTAACTTGTAACCAACCAAAAGTAAAATCGCCGCTAATGTAGCCAATGGGATTTTATTTAAAACCATCGGGATAACCAAAACACTAATCAAAAGTAAAAGTCCGTGAATTATAGCTGACATTTTTGATTTGGCACCCGCATTATTATTTGCCGATGTTCTCACAACAACTGATGTCATTGGCAAACCACCCAAAAGCGAACTGATCATATTTCCAATTCCTTGCGCTTTTAACTCTACATTTGTATCTGTATAACGTTTTTGCTGATCCATTCTATCGGCGGCTTCGATACATAATAACGTTTCAATCGATGCGACAATTGCTATAGTCAAGCCAATCATCCAAACTTTTGGATTTGTTATTTCGGCAAAATTGGGAGTAACAATTATCCCTTTAAATTCTTCAATTGAAGTTGGAATTGGTAAAGAGACTAAATGTTGTTTTGCAATTTCTAATGAACTTCCAGAAATTATAAAAATTTCATTCAGTACCACTCCAATAACAACAGCGACTAATGCACCAGGGATTAATTTTAATTTCTTTAAAAATGACACTTTATCCCAAGAAATTAATATTGCTAATGAAACTAAAGTAATTACAATTGAGCCTAATTGGATGTAATTCAAAAGTACTGAAATTGCAGAAAAAGTATTGCTACCATCGAATTGCAAAAAAGATTCGTCACCTTCAAAATCCGAATCGTAACCGAAAGCGTGAGGTAATTGTTTAAGAATAATGATAATTCCAATTCCCGCCAACATCCCTTCAATGACGTTTGTTGGAAAATAATTGGAAATACTACCTGCTTTTATAAAACCTAAAAGTAATTGGATAATTCCTGCAATAAATACCGCTGTTAAAAAGATATCAAAAGCACCTAAATCGGTAATTGCAGTCAAGACAATAGCTGTTAAACCAGCAGCTGGGCCTGAAACACTTAAATGAGATGTACTCAAATAACCAACTATAATTCCACCAACGATTCCCGAAATAATTCCCGAAAACAAGGGTGCTCCAGAGGCCATAGCAATCCCTAAACACAGTGGCAAAGCCACCAAAAAAACCACCAAACCTGATGCAAAGTCAGCTTTAAGACTGGCAAAAATATTATTATTTTTTGTCATAATACCTAAATAAAATTTAATACGAAGTAACCAACACATTGAAAATGTGCCAATAATTTAAAATCTTGATGTATTAAACTAAATCTGGTGGAGGTATAAAAATGGAAGTTGAGATGTTGTCATGTTTTGATAAATTCTCAGAAAGAATTAAACTTGACTTTTTAGGTAAGTTGAAAAACGCATATGAGAAAGTGTCAAATTTAAATTCCAATTTAACATCTTTATGCATGTCTTCCAAATCAGAAGAACTGTAAAAAAAAGAAAAATCAGTGTTTTTCTCAATCAAACTCACAATTGTTGGGGTTGAAAGAAAAATAAAAAACACAAAAATAACTATTTTGACAGCAAATTTCATTGGTGCAAAAATATGTGTAAAAAATAAATTAATCCAATTCACAATCAAAATTTAAAATAAAATTAACAAAAGGGAAAGTGATAACTTTATTTTTAAAATCATTAATAAAACGACTTTTTTATACTATAAATTAAATTGATTGTTTTTATATTTGCATCACAAATTACTATTGCTATGACGATTACACAATTACAATATGTTTTAGCTGTTGCTGAACATAAAAACTTTACTCTTGCGGCTGAAAAATGTTTTGTTACACAACCTACATTAAGTATGCAAATTCAAAAAGTGGAAGAAGAACTAAAAATTCAGATTTTTGACAGAACGAAGAAACCAATTCAATTGACGGATATTGGACAAAAAATCGTTAACCAAGCCAAAAATATTGTCAATGAAGCTGATAGAATGAAGGATATTGTTGAGCAGCAAAAAGGTTTTATTGGTGGAGAATTTCGTCTTGGAATAATCCCAACGATTATGCCAACATTGTTACCAATGTTTTTAAATACTTTTATCAAAAAGTATCCTAAAGTAAAACTTATAATTGAGGAATTAAATACTGACGAAATTATCGTAAAATTAAAAAATGGTAATCTCGATGCCGCCATTGCTGCAACCCCTTTAAGTGAAGAAAAATTAAAAGAAATCGTGTTATATTACGAACCATTTGTAGCTTATATCCCTGAAAAACATCGCATTGCAGATAAAAAAGAAATTGAAGTTTCAGATTTGAATTTGGATGAAATATTATTATTGCAAGATGGGCATTGTTTTCGAGATGGGATTCTAAATTTATGCAAAAACCAAGATGTTGCTTCTCTTAATAATTTTCAAATTCAAAGTGGAAGTTTTGAAACACTAATTAAATTGGCTGATGAAGGATTGGGTTTAACCCTTCTGCCCTATTTGCATACTTTGGATTTAAAGGACAATGACAAATTGAAATTAAAGCATTTTAAAGATCCAAAACCTGCTCGTGAAATAAGTCTTATTTTTCCTAAAACGGAATTAAAAATACAAATTATCGATGCATTGAAACAAACGATTTCTGGAGTTATTAGAGGTGCAATTGCTTTTCAAAATGTAGAAATTATTAGCCCACTTCCAAAAAAGCAATAAAAAAAGGAGCTATTTAGGCTCCTTTAGTTTTATGATTTGACATAGATTAAACATTGTCTTAATTCAGGTTTTTTAATCGTGTAATTTAAAAGCCAGACTGTTAATTGTTCTATTTCGTAAGGCAATAACATTTTTAAAGCTTTTTCTAATTCTTTACAAAAAAGTTTAGGATCAAAACTAACTCGTTCCAAAATATTTTTCGTGTAAGCAACCATTGTTATTTTCATAAAATATAATTTATATTCGTTAAAATGGATTCGCAATCGAATAATCAAATTTAAAAAAAAATAAGTATTGCCTTTGTAAATAAAAAGTTAAAATTAAAACATTTCTTGTTAACCCTTTTATTTGCTGCTTAAATTACAAATTATAGTTTAGTTGCTCTGAACATTTCTCTTTTTCCTGGAGGACCTGCTAATTTTTCAACGGTGAATCCAACTTCAATCATACTTCGTTTTACAACGCCACGAGCTACATAAGTAACCAAAACGCCATTTACTTTAAGTGCTTTATACATTTTTTCAAATATTTCCGTGCTCCATAATTCAGGTTGAACCCGATATCCAAAAGCATCAAAATAGATTAAATCAAATCGGTTTTCATCAGAAATTTCATCAAAAAATTGCTTCCTTTTAGTTAAAGTAAAATTGGATGAAATCACAATTTTTTCTTCCCAATTGGATTGGTGCATTAATCCAAAAATTGGCCTTTCTTTTTCTGCTTCCAATTCTGACACGTAATTCATTTGTAAAACTTCTTCAGCTGAAATCGGATAGGCTTCCACCCCAACATAATCAATGGTTTGCAATGCTTTTTGAGATTCTAAAAAAGTTATAAATGTATTTAAAGCAGTTCCGAAACCAATCTCTAAAATTGAAATTGACTTTCCTTGAAATAGTGACAATCCATTATTTATAAAAACGTGATAGGCTTCCTGAATCGCACCGTGTTTTGAGTGATAGGATTCATTCCAATCTGGTAAATGAATGGTTGTTGAACCATCTAAAGTTTGCAGTATTTCTCTTTTCAAATTTACTTTATATATAATTTTTTAATTTTTGGAAGTGGCCCACCACATTTAACTTCGTGACAACGAACACAAGCGTTAACGCCATCATTAAAATGTTGTTTTGCGTTTTTAGGATCTTCATAAATAAGTTCTTGCGCTTTAATAAAAAGTGCTGCTTGTTCCTTAAAAAAAGTATCATTATCCGTTTCATCAGTCATTACGGCTTTATGAATTTGAAGAAAATGACTTGGAAATTTTCCAATGGTATCGCCATTTCGAATACGTTCTTTCAAATGTTCATTTTCAACATACATGCTCTCCATCAAAGCCGCCATTTCTGACATTTGATACATTTCGAACTTCTTGTCGGTTTTTGTATTTGAATCAGATGCACATTGTGATTTATCGGATTTTTTGTTGCATCCGATTAGTAAAACTATTGAAAATAAAAATACAAATTTTTTCATTTATCTTTTAATTAAAACACCATCAGCAATAAAAGAATACGTAGTTTTTGGAGTTACAATACTATCAATTGCAGCTTGAGATTTTCCTTCATCTTTTGCATAATGCCTCAATTCATCAACAGATTCAATACTTACAAAGGCTTTTCCGTTAACAATTACTTCTTCGTCTTGAGCGTTTTTAGGTACAAAAAAAGCATAATCTTTGAATTTTACAAAAGCTTCTTTTTCATTTGGTAAAACCAATGTCATCCAACATCCTTTTTTCTGACAAACGTTTTTAATTTTAGATTTAAACTTGACATTTAATGTATCTCCAGATTTCAATTTATCAAATTGCACCATCATTTCATCATTGGAAATTGCTTTATCATCGGAAATGCTATCCCCAAAAAAAGCGTATTTATCTTGTTTTTCATTTTCTGTTGATACGGTTTCTTTTTTACAACTTGTCAAAGCAAAAAAACAAAAAGTAAAAGCAATTATTTTTTTCATAATATTTTATTGTTTTAAATGGAAGCTACAAAAATAACAGTATTTTTATTTAAATTAAGGTTGATATGATAAATTAACACTTTTACTATCTGTTATTTAGGGCAGTTCTAATTAAATTATAAAAAAATAAAATAGGTAGTGAAACAAATCTAATTTTCACTAATTTAGCCGATATTTATAAATAGTTGCGTTTTCTATAAAATAATAGCATAAACCACTGTTTTATAATAATTTAAAGACACTAATTTTATAAAATTGTAATAATTATGAATTCAATAAATGCTAAAAAAATCAATATTACTAAAATTTCAACTTCAAAAATTGAATCCGTTGATTTTGAGCACCTTCCTTTTGGAGAAGTTTTCACAGATTATATGCTTACTTGTGATTTCGTAAATGGTGATTGGCAAGAACCTACAATAGTTCCTTACGCACCATTTTTAATGGATCCATCGTCAAAAGTTTTTCATTACGGACAAGCTATTTTTGAAGGAATGAAAGCTTACAAAGATGAAAACAATGAAGCTTGGTTGTTTCGCCCTGAAGAAAATTTTAATAGATTCAATAAATCCGCAGTTAGAATGGCGATGCCAGAAGTTCCTGAAGAAGTCTTCATGGGAGGTTTAACGCAATTAATCGACTTAGAAAGAGATTGGATAAAAAAAGGATTAGGAAATACCCTTTATATTCGTCCATTTACGATTGCAACTGGAACTGGTGTAATTGCATCACCTTCTAATGAATACCGTTTTATGATTTTACTTTCACCAGCAAAATCATACTATTCTGGAGATGTAAAAGTTATTGTTGCCGAACATTTTAGTCGTGCTGCAAATGGAGGAATTGGTGCTGCAAAAGCGGCAGGTAACTATTCCGCACAATTTTACCCAACTAAATTAGCCAACGAAAAAGGATTTCAACAAGTTATTTGGACTGACGATGCTACACATACAATGTTAGAAGAATCAGGAACAATGAATGTTTTTTTTAGAATAAATGACACCATATATACTGCCCCAACAAGTGAAAGAATTCTTGATGGTGTGACAAGAAAAAGTCTTATTTCGATAGCAGAAAGAGACGGAATTGATTTAAATATTCGTCCTGTGTTAGTTTCAGAAATCGTAGAAGCTGCAAAAAACGGTTCTCTAAAAGAAATATTCGGAGCTGGAACTGCCGCTGTTGTTACTATAATTAAAGGTTTTTCATACCAAGATACTTATTATGAATTGCCAGTAATTGAAAATTCAATTGCATTAGAACTAAAAGACAAATTAACTTCAATTCAATACAAACTTGCAGAAGACACTTTTGGATGGACAGTTAAAGTATAATTATTTTATTTTAAATACAGCAACCCAATAATTTATTAGACTTCTACTAAATTAAGGGGTTGTTGTTTTTATAAAAATTCTTTAAATAATTTTTGAGAAATCAGGTTTGAAATAATTTGGCCCTTTCATCACTTTTCCATCTTCACGATAAATCGGCTTTCCATCGGCATCTAATTTGCTCATATTACTGCGTTGTATTTCATCAAAAACAGCTTCAATTTTGTGTTGCAAACCGTGTTCAATAATGGTTCCACACAAAATATAAAGCATATCTCCAAGTGCATCGGCAATTTCAATTAAATCATTGTTTTGAACAGCTTCCAAATATTCTTCATTTTCCTCTTTCATTAAATTGAAGCGAAGGACGTTTTTTGAATCTCCCAAATCAGATTTTGGACTTTCGCTATATCCTATTTCAAAGGCAGTATGAAATTCCTTGACGGCATTAAGTTGTTTAATCATAGTATTTACATGTTAAATGATAGTGCAAAATAGCAAGTTTTGAATACAAAATTAGTATTTTTGTATAAAATATTAATATATGTTTAGTAAGGGTCAATTAATTTTCGCAGGTTTATTTTTTATCTCATTTGTAATAGCAATCACTTATTCATATAAAAAGGATATTCTCGTACATCAAAAAGTATATAAAGGAAGTTATAAAATTTTGATTGGTTTTTTAATTTTTATAGCTTTATTATTTATAATAAAAATATTTTTTAAACACTAAAGAGCTCATATTACATTCAAAACAAATTAATTATGAAGATTTTAAAATATATCTTTTTACTTATTGTGCTTCTATCCGTTGGCGGAAGTGTTTTTATTGCGACCCAAAAAAGCAATTTCAAAATAAAGAAATCTATAGTAATTAATTCCCCAAAATCAGCCGTATTCAATTATATTAACGATTATAAAAGCTGGCAAAATTGGTATGTTTGGGAAAAAGACAATTCGGCAATAAAATTAATATATTCAAAAAAAACTTCAGGAATTGGAAGTAATTATTATTGGACAGGATTTGACGGTATTGGAAAAACAACTACTGTTTTTGTAAAAGAAAATGATAGTATTTCACAAAAAACAAATTTCAACGATGCAATTTCAGAATCCAATTGGTCATTTAAAGATACCATTGGCGGTACAAAAGTTACTTGTGGCACAAAAGGAGAAATGCCATTTATGTTTAAAATTTATGCCTTTTTAAATGGCGGAATTGAAAAAATATTAGGCGATAGAATTGAAAAAAGTCTTGTGAATTTAGACCGAAGTTTAGACTATGAATTGAATACTTTTTCAATAAAACCAAATGGAATTGTAATCAAAAAAAGTACTTTTTATTTGCATCAAACCATTAATTGTAAGATTTCAAAATTAAATTATAATTTGAATATTATAATTCCTAATTTAATTACTTTTTCTAAAGAAAACAACTTGAAATTAAATGGAAAACCATTTGTAATATACAATTCTTATGATGTTCAAAAAGGAATTACGAATGTGTCAGTTTGTGTTCCAATAAAAAATAGAATATTTACAAGCTCTGGAAGTGATATTAGTTGCGCGGAATTGGAAGCTTTTTCAGCGTTTAAAACAACATTAATTGGTGATTATTCACATCGAGATGTAGCTTGGGAAAAAGCAACGGATTATCTTTTGAAAGACAAACAAATTCAAAATAAGTCGATTCCTATACTGGAAATATTTACAAAAGGTTCGGGCGAAATCAAAAGACCATCCAAATGGGAAACTACAATTTACATAGCAATTCGGTCTAATTATATCACTAAAGTGCCTGCTATCAAAAGTATTGATGAAAATATAGAAGCATCTGAAATTGTTCCACAGCAATAGTTTTTTCAAACTATATTAAACCTTTTTTCTTTTTTGGATTCTAATCTTTAAATACATTTTTTGGAAGAAAAGGAATTTATACAAAATTTGCTAAATCCAAAGACGCAAAATGAGGCGTTTCAAAAACTCTTGTTAGAATACCAAAGACCGTTGTACAACCATATTCGGAATATCGTTTTGAATCACGATGATACGGACGATGTATTACAGAATACTTTTGTAAAAGTCTTTCAAAACCTGAAAAATTTTAAGGGTGAGAGTAAATTGTTTTCTTGGATGTATCGAATTGCAACAAACGAAGCCATTACATTTATAAATAAAAAAGCCAAACAAAACGGTACAACAAGTGAATTTGTTCAAGCTAAAATCGTAGAAAACTTAAAAGCAGATTCCCATTTTGACGGTGATGCAATTCAAATAAAACTACAAAAAGCAATAGTTAATTTGCCTGAAAAGCAACAATTAGTATTTAAAATGCGCTACTTTGAAGAAATAAAATATGAAGAAATGTCAACGATTTTGGGCACTTCCGTTGGTGCATTGAAAGCTTCCTATCATCACGCCGTAAAAAAAATTGAAATCTTTATGATTAAAGATTAAACCAATGTAAATAAAAATTGTCTAACGAATATGAATGATTTTAGAATAAATAGTAAACACAAAATAGATTCTGGATTTAAAATCCCCGAAGATTACTTTGAGAATTTATCAGAGAAAGTGTTATTGAAAATTAATAAACCAGAACCAAAAGTAGTAACCCTTTTTTATAAAAGAAAAACTTGGATATCCTCTGTAGCAGCAGTTTTAGTGATTTCATTATCGGTGACTTTATATACAAAAATAGCAGTGAAATCAAACGAAGAAAATCTAACTTTGGAAAATTACATTACCAATCAATCCGAAATAAGTCAGTATGATTTGGTTGCATTATTGGACTCGAAAGATATTGAAAAAATTAAAATTGATTTAAAATTAGACGATAAAAAGATTGAAGATGTACTTACTAATTCAAGTGAAATAGAAAATTATTTAACCGATTAAAAACATAATAAAATGAAAACGAAAAATATTTTTACCATAGTATTGTTGTTAGTTTCCATAAGCTTTTATGCACAAGGAAAGAAAATGTTAGAAAAGAAAGAGCAGATTTATGCCCTAAAAGTGGCGTTTATTACAAATAATTTATCTTTAACTTCATCCGAAGCTGAAAAATTTTGGCCAATATATAATGCATTTGAAGCAAAGCAATTTGATTTGAAACATCAAAAATTCATTTCTTACATCAAAAAAATGGATGATGAGACTTTAAATAAAATGTCAGATAAAGAAGCTTTAACCGTTTTGACACAAATGGAAGCTTCAGAAGAAGAAGTATTTCAATTGCGTAAAAAACTGATTACCAGTCTGAAAAGTGTCTTAAGTCCAGTAAAAATCATAAAGCTGAAAAAAGCTGAAGACGAATTTAATAAAAAATTATTACAACAATACAGAGAAAAAGGATCAAGAAGATAATTATACCCACTTTATTGATTTTTCAAAATATTACTCTTCTCCAATTTCAAATAAAAACGGTTCCAACAGCATTTTTTCAGCCAATATTTCAATTCTTTCTGTAAGTTGTTCCGAAAAAATTAAGCGTTGCGTTCTGGTAATGCTATTCGAAATTCGCATAATTTTAGTTTCGTGACGCAATTTTAAAATAGCATCGGCATCGTCAAGAACAAACATTTTTAGACGATTTACATTATAACCTGCTGTGGTAAACATATCTCCAAGTCGGTTTGGGGTTCCAATTAAAACATCAATTCCCGTAGAAATGTAGTTTTTATCGTATTCCATATCGCCTTTATCGTGAATTCCGTAAACACGTAAATCGGTTTTACTTCCTAATTGTTCAAAAAGTTCTTCCATTGCCAAAACTTTCGCTTTGTCTTCAACAATTATCAATGCTCGTGGCGATTCTTCCCCTTCGCAAACTAATTGTTGGATAACATTTAAAACAATTGTAGTTGATTTACCGCTTCCTTTTGGTGAAATTACAATGCAATCGGCACCACTTTTCAGAGTTGAAAACGTTTCTTGTTGCAAATCATTTGCTTCCGTCAACCCAATTTCAATTAAGGCTTCTTGTAATTTTTCGTTTATTTTTTTTAATTTCATTTGTTATAATTGAATGATTCAAAAACTAAAAATTGAAAGATTGAGATCTTACAATTTTTAAATCTTCAAATCATATAATTGTTTTATTTACTTGCAAACAATTGCACATCAGTCTCAGAAATTTCATTGCCGCCAAGAATGATTAAGCGTTCTACTACATTTCGTAACTCCCGAATATTTCCAGTCCAATCGTATTCTTGTAACAATTTAATTGCCTTTTTAGAAAAAGTCTTTGGGGCAATTCCTTGTTCCGCAGCAATTTTTTCAGTAAAATGTTCGATAAGCAATGGAATGTCGTCTCTTCTTTCGTTCAATCCAGGAACTTTTATCAAAATTACCGCCAAACGATGGTACAAATCTTCTCTAAAACGACCCTCTTCTATTTCCTTTTTTAAATCTTTATTGGTCGCAGCAATTACGCGTACATCAACTTTGATGTCTTTGTCAGCACCAACTCGTGTAATCATATTTTCCTGCAACGCTCGTAAAACTTTGGCTTGCGCCGATAAACTCATATCACCAATTTCATCCAAAAACAATGTTCCTTTATCAGCCGCTTCAAATTTTCCAGCACGGTCTTTAATTGCAGATGTAAAAGCACCTTTGACGTGTCCGAATAATTCACTTTCTATTAATTCAGATGGAATTGCAGCACAATTTACTTCAATTAATGGGAAATTAGCGCGTTCACTTTTTTCGTGCAATTGATGTGCAACCAATTCTTTTCCTGTTCCATTTGGACCTGTAATTAAAACACGAGCTTCGGTTTTCGCGACTTTTTCAACCATTAATTTTATATGATTAATTGCTTCGCTTTCGCCAATCATTTCATAGTTTTTACTGACAATTTTCTTAAGAATTTTGTTTTCAACTACGAGTTGTTTTTTGTCCAATGCATTCCGAACCGTATTCAATAATCGATTCAAATCGGGCGGTTTTGAAATATAATCAAAAGCTCCCAAACGCATTGTTTGTATGGCAGTTTCCATATCGCCGTGACCCGAAATCATAACAATTGGAATTTCTGGTTTTATTTTTTTTACGGCTTGAAGCACTTCAACTCCGTCCATTTTTGGCATTTTGATGTCGCACAAAACCAAATCGTAATCGTTATTTTTGATTTTTTCAAAACCAATTAAACCATCTTCCGCATCTTCAACTTGGTACGTATCATTTTCTTCGGAAAGTATCTTTGTGAGTACTCTTCGAATCGATGCTTCATCTTCTATGATTAATATTCTTGACATCTATTTTTGTGTTTAATTGGTAAATCGGTTAATCGGTTTACCAAATAATCGATTAAACAATTGACTGAATCAATTAATACTTCAACCATTTATACAATTCTCTCCAAGTTGGTTTTTTTCCATACATTAAAATTCCAACTCTATAAATTTTTGATGCAAACCAAACTACAAAAAAGAAGGTTCCAAATAGTATGGTAACTGAAATTGCAATTTGCCACCAAGGTACGCCAAATGGAATTCGCATAAGCATTACGATGGGCGAAGTGAGCGGAATCATTGAAAAAACTGTTGCAATTGTTCCGTGCGGATCATTCATTACAGTGAAAAATCCGATGTAAACTCCCAATACCAAAGGCATAATTATTGGCAATAAAAATTGTTGCGAGTCGGTTTCATTGTCAACAGCAGCACCGATTGCCGCATAAAATGAACTGTATAAAAAATAGCCTCCGATGAAATAAACCACAAAACTTATTAAGATGGTTGCAATGGGCAAATTCCATAATTCCTTGATATACATTTGTGCCATTCCTGCAAATTCTTGTTGCGCAGAATGTAACATTTCGGGTGGGATTTTGGCTGTTGGACTTGCATTTATACCTAAAAATATAGAAGCCGAGAACATTAAAGCTAATCCAATTATTGCCCAAATAAAGAATTGCAAAATTCCTGCTAATGACGTTCCGATAATTTTTCCCATCATTAATTGGAACGGTTTTACCGATGAAATAATGATTTCAACAATTCGATTTGTCTTTTCTTCGATGACACTTCGCATCACCATATTTCCATAAATGATGATGAACATCATAATTAAGTATCCGAAAGCACCGCCAATTGCGATTTTGATTTCATTAAGTCCTTTTAAACTGTCTTCTCCAGTTGCTTTTTTTAATTCAATATTGACTTTTGCTTCTGCATTTCTAATTGCCAAAGTATCTAATTTGGCAGTTTCAAAATTTTCTTTTGTGATTTTTTTCGCAATAATATCTTGAACATTTTCAACGAAAGTGATGCTTGGACTGTCATTTGAAATGTATTGAACTTTGTTTTCCAATGTTTTATAATCCGCTATTTTTGGAATATAAATTAGACCTTCGTAGCTTTCATTGATTAAACTGTCCTTGATTATTTTTAAATCAATTGGAGATAAATCGATATATCTGTATTCCTCAGAATTTTTAAATTCAGAAACAAAAAGTCCCGTTTCATCGTGAATGGCAACCACTTTTACGTCGGCTTTCATTGAACTTAAATAGCCAACAAAAACAGCAATTCCAACAAAAAGTAACGGACTTAAAAAGGTCATTACGATGAAAGATTTATTTCGCACTTTTGCAACAAATTCTCTTTTTATAATTAATGTTAATATGCTCATATTAAATTTCTGATTTTAGATTTCTGATTTTAGATTGACTCTTAAATCAAATTTATTGACTTACCGTTTGAATAAAAATATCGTTCACGCTTGGAATTTTTTCTACAAAATGGGTTACTTGTCCGCGTTGTGTCAAAATATTCAAAAGCTCATTTGGCGTTGCAGTTCCCAATTGAATTTCTAATTTTAATTCGTTATTTAAAGACTTGAAATTAGTTTGCGAAACGGTATGTTTTTGAGTAATATCATACATCAAACCTTCAACATTATCCGTCAAAATTCCTACTTCAAAACTATTGGTTCTGAATTGTTTTTTTACATCGTCTAATCTGCCTTCAATTAATTTATTGGATTTATGAATGAGTGCAATATGATCACACAATTCTTCCACGCTTTCCATTCGATGCGTTGAGAAAATAATTGTAGAACCTTGTTCTCTTAATGCTAAAATTTCGTCTTTTATAAGATTTGCATTTACTGGGTCAAATCCAGAAAAAGGTTCGTCAAAAATCAATAATTTAGGCTTGTGCAAAACACAAACTACGAATTGGATTTTCTGCGCCATTCCTTTAGAAAGTTCTTGGATTTTCTTGTTCCACCAACCTTGAATTTCCAATCTATCAAACCAATAATCGAGTTGAATTTTAGCTTCTGCTTTCGACAATCCTTTCATTTGAGCCAAATACAAACATTGTTCGCCAACTTTCATTGTTTTATATAAACCGCGTTCTTCGGGAAGATACCCAATATATTGTATGTGCTTGGGTTGCAATTTCTCACCATCAAGAATTATTTCGCCACTATCGGGCATTGTAATTTGATTTATGATACGAATTAAAGATGTTTTACCAGCGCCGTTTGGTCCAAGAAGTCCGTAAATACTACCTTTAGGAACGGTTAAGGAAACTTCGTTTAGGGCGGTATAATCACCGTATTTTTTTACAACTTTATTAACTTCGAGAATAGTACTCATTCTTATTTAGATTTATGTAAAAGTATTCAATTTGGAACAAAAAGAATTAAAATGTTTAAAAAAAACCCACCCTTATTTACACAAGGATGGGAAAAAATGCTGTAATAAATTACAACAAAAAAAATTATGAGAACATATCTTT
>CANFVB010000020.1 GCA_947450355.1 Bacteroidota bacterium | reverse complement strand
GATATTCAAATGCCTAAAAAAAATGGATTCGAACTATTAAAAGAAGTACAAAAAATCACTTTTGATGTAGTTTTCACAACTTCTCATACTGATTATGCATTAAATGCAATTAAAATTAGCGCTTTAGATTATTTAATTAAACCAATAAATTTAATCGATTTAAATGACGCTTTTAAGAAATTTGAAAATAAATACAATCAACTAGATAAACAAATTAAATTACTTAAAATATTTGAAAATTTAGACAACGGAAGTTCCGATTTCAATAGAATTGCATTACCAACAGAAAATGGATTTGAACTAATAAAATTAAGTTCAATACTCTATTGTGAAGCAAGTAGTAGTTATTGCAAAGTAATTTGCATAGACGGCAGGATAATTTTTTTAAGTAAAACATTAAAGCATATTGAACAAATTTTACCTTTAAAGATTTTTCAACGTATTCATAAATCCTATTTGGTGAATTTAAATTATGTATCTCGTTTCACTAAAACAAATGTCTTGGAAATAGAACTTACAAATGGCGAAAAACTACCTGTCTCCATTAGAAAAAAAGAAGAATTCATGAATGCAATTAACAGAAAAACAATAGTATAATTTGAATTATTTTAATTAGAATATTGAAATATACGCAAATAATTCTATAGTTAAAAACCGCTATTCAACGTTGAGCACAAAATGGAACTTCAAAACATTTAAACAAAATTTACTTTCCAAATTATAAATTGTTATTTTTGCTTGAATAAAATCTCACAACTATGTTAATAATTGGAATTGCTGGAGGAACAGGAAGTGGAAAAACTACGGTTGTTCACCAAATTATGAACGAATTACCAGAAACCGAAGTCGGAATTATTTCGCAAGATTCCTATTACAAGGAAACCCACAACTTGAGTTTCGACGAGCGTTCACTCATAAATTTCGACCATCCACGAGCCATCGATTTTGAATTATTAGTAGCACATCTCAAAGAATTAAAAGCGGGAAACAACATCAACCAACCCGTATATTCGTTCGTAACGCACAACAGAACAGACGATTCCGTATTCACACATCCTCGAAAAGTAATGATTGTAGAAGGAATTCTAATTCTTGCCAACGCCGAATTAAGAGAACTTTTTGATGTAAAAATATACGTACACGCCGATTCCGATGAACGCCTCATCCGAAGATTAAGAAGAGATATTGCCGAACGTGGACGCGACATGAACGAAGTCCTAAACAGGTATCAAAACACACTGAAACCAATGCACGAGCAGTTCATCGAGCCCACAAAAGCCTTCGCCGACATCATCATTCCAAACGATAAATACAACACCGTAGCAATAGATGTGGTGAGAGCCGTAATAAATCAGCGAATTTTATAAAATTTTCATTAATTTTATAGCATTATTTTTTGGAGCTATTTCCTGCTGTCCGCTAAATCCTCGCTAAAACGCGAGGGATACCGCTTCCATCAGGGCTAAAAAACATTCCGTCTTAACTATGAAAAATCCGTTAAAAAAAACAATTGAAAAAAAACCTTGGCTAAAAATAATTAGCAATAAGTACCTTTTAATTTTACTATTATTTGGAACTTGGATGCTTTTTTTAGACAACTATTCCTATATGGATCAACGGGTGCTAAACAAACAAATTGACGAATTACAAGACAATAAAAAATACTACCAAGACGAAATCAGAAAAGATAAAGAAAATATCAAATTACTGAAAAATCAAGACCAAGTAGAAAAATATGCACGCGAAAAATACTATATGAAGAAAGACAGCGAAGATATTTATATAGTTGAATTTGAAGGCGATACAATAAAAAAATAATTTAAAAATAAACCCAAAATGGATACTGCATTATTCTCTGAATTTGAATCCGTTTCTTCAAAACAATGGAAACAAAAAATACAATTTGAACTCAAAGGCGCCGATTATAATGACACCCTAATTTGGAATTCGCCTGAAAATATAAAGGTAAAACCATTTTATCATCAAGACGATTTACAAGATATTTTACCTGTAAATACAAAAGCTACCGAATTCAAAATATGCCAAAACATATTTGTTTACGACCTTGAAAAATCAATAGAAAGAGCATTAGAATCAATCAGCCGTGGTGCCGAAAGCATAAGATTTTCCATTGAAGATGAAACTATTGACGTTGCAAAACTATTAGAAAAACTGCCTTTAGAAAGCGTTACAATTTACTTCAATTTGGATTTTATTTCAATCGATTTCGTTTCTAAAATCGAAGCAATTGCCCAAAAAAGAAATGCGAAAATATATTGTAACTTAGACCCAATTGGTCAATTGGCAAAAGAAGGAAATTGGTTTAAAACCAAAGAAAAAGATAATTTTGAAACTCTAAATTCACTTTCAAAAAAAGTTTCAAAAAGTTCAATTATCAGTATTGACGGAACTTTATATCAAAATGCTGGTGCCAATATGGTACAACAAATTGCCTATTCACTCGCTCACGCCAACGAATATTTAAACCGAATTTCTATAATAAATCAACCGATTGTTTTTCAAATTTCGGTGGGAACAAACTACTTTTTTGAAATTGCAAAATTACGAGCGTTGCGTATTTTATTCCATTTAATAGCCAAAGAATACAACCCCAATTTAGAATGCCATTTATTGGTTTCGCCAACAAAAAGAAACAAAACAATCTATGATTATAATGTGAATATGTTGCGCACCACAACCGAATGTATGTCGGCGATTATTGGTGGTGCAGATGCAATTGCCAATCTTCCTTATGACGCTTTATACCACAAAGACAATGAATTTGGAGATCGAATTGCCAGAAATCAATTGTTGGTTTTAAAAAATGAAAGCTATTTTGATAAAGTAAATAATCCTGCCGATGGCACTTATTATATTGAAAGCATTACCAATCAATTGGCAGAAAAAGCATTGATTTTATTTAAAGATATTGAGGCAAATGGTGGATTCCTAAAACAATTGAACGAGGGAATTATCAAAAGAAAAATTCAAGAAAGTGCCGATAAGGAACAAGAATTATTCGATTCTGGAAAAGAAGTTTTATTGGGAACGAATAAATATCCTAACAAAGACGACAAAATGAAACACGATTTAGAATTGTTTCCATTTGTAAAAGTCAAGCCAAGAAAAACATTGATTACGCCAATAATCGAAAAAAGATTAGCAGAGAAAATGGAGCAAGAACGATTAGGTACTGAACAATAAGCGATATAAATTAGTGTAAATAGTAACTTCAAATGAAAAGAAAAAACTTACAACATATTACGTTAGTCGAAAGTCAAGAACCGAAAGTTGAAAATAATTCAGTGCATTCCTCTGAAAATTTTCTTACTGCAGAACGAATTGAACTTATACCAACTTATTCAAAATCTGATATTGAAAATTTAGAACATTTGGATTTTGCGGCTGGTTTCGCACCCAATTTGCGTGGTCCGTATGCTACAATGTTTGTCCGAAGACCTTGGACAATTCGTCAATATGCAGGATTTTCAACTGCCGAAGAAAGCAATGCGTTCTATAGAAGAAATTTGGCTGCGGGTCAAAAAGGACTTTCCATTGCATTTGATTTACCAACGCATCGCGGTTACGATTCAGATCACGAACGCGTTGTTGGCGATGTTGGAAAAGCGGGTGTTGCCATAGATTCTGTTGAAGATATGAAAGTATTATTCGACCAAATCCCATTAGATGAAATGTCGGTTTCAATGACAATGAATGGAGCAGTTTTACCAATTATGGCTTTTTATATCGTTGCTGCAGAAGAACAAGGCGTGAAACCCGAAAAACTATCTGGTACAATTCAAAACGACATTTTGAAGGAATTTATGGTTCGTAATACCTATATTTATCCACCCACGCCTTCAATGAAAATTATTGCCGATATATTTGAATTTACAAGTAAAAAAATGCCGAAATTCAACTCAATTTCAATTTCAGGTTATCACATGCAAGAAGCTGGAGCAACCGCCGATATTGAATTGGCTTATACATTGGCAGACGGTTTAGAATATATAAGAACAGGGCTTTCTACTGGAATGAAAATTGATGAATTTGCCCCTCGCCTATCCTTTTTCTGGGCAATTGGAATGAATCATTTTATGGAAATCGCCAAAATGCGTGCAGGACGAATGATTTGGGCTAAATTAGTAAAACAGTTCAATCCAAAAGATGAAAAATCACTAGCTTTAAGAACACATTGCCAAACATCGGGTTGGAGTTTAACAGAGCAAGATCCCTTTAATAACGTGGCACGAACTTGCATTGAAGCAACAGCCGCAGCTTTTGGAGGAACACAATCTTTGCATACCAATGCCTTGGATGAAGCGATTGCATTACCAACAGATTTCTCTGCTAGAATTGCAAGAAACACACAAATTTATTTACAAGAAGAAACCAAAATTACCAAAACGGTTGATCCTTGGGCAGGTAGTTATTATGTAGAAAGTTTGACCAATGAAATTGCACAAAATGCATGGAAACTAATTGAAGAAGTTGAAGAATTAGGTGGAATGACCAAAGCAATCGAGGCTGGAATTCCAAAACTACGAATCGAAGAAGCTGCTGCAAGAAAGCAAGCACGAATTGACAGTAGCCAAGATGTAATTGTTGGAATTAATAAATACCGATTAGAAAAAGAAGATCCTTTGCATATTTTAGATGTTGACAATCAAATGGTTCGCAAGCAACAATTGGAACAATTAGATAAAATAAAAACATCACGAGATACAAAAAAAGTAAAAGAAACATTAGATAAATTGATTGCAACTGCAAAAAATGGAGAAGGAAACTTACTGGAAATTGCGGTTGAAGCAGCTCGTTACAGAGCCACTTTGGGCGAAATTAGCGATGCCTTAGAAACTGTTTTTGGAAGATATAAAGCTCAAATTAAATCCTTTAGCGGCGTGTATAGTAAAGAAATTAAAGACGACAAAAGTTTTGAAAAAGCAAAACAAATGGCTGACAAATTTGCAAAGCAAGAAGGTCGCCGTCCACGAATTATGATTGCAAAAATGGGACAAGACGGTCACGATCGTGGTGCAAAAGTAGTAGCAACTGGCTACGCTGATGTTGGATTTGATGTGGATATAGGACCGTTATTTCAAACACCTGCGGAAGCTGCGAAACAAGCCATTGAGAATGACGTGCATATTCTTGGCGTTTCTTCCTTGGCTGCTGGGCACAAAACGTTAGTTCCACAAGTTATTGAAGAACTAAAAAAATATGGTCGCGAAGATATTATGGTAGTTGTTGGAGGAGTAATTCCTGCACAAGATTATCAATTTTTATTTGATGCTGGAGCTGTTGCTGTTTTTGGCCCTGGAACTAAGATTAGTGAAGCTGCAATAAAGATATTGGAAATTTTGATTGGAGAATAAAAAAAATCTTAAAATATTTGTATTTTTTTTGGCTAAAGGGAATTTTTTATCAATACTTTTGTAAGTAAAATATTTACATTAAATGCAAAAAAAACTAACCTATATTGACTTATTTGCTGGCTGTGGTGGACTTTCATTAGGTTTACATCAGTCTGGATGGAAAGGTGTTTTCGCTATTGAAAAAAGTCCAGATGCATTTAAAACACTTGAATATAATTTAATAAATCAAAAAGACCATTTCAATTGGCCTCAATGGTTACCTCAGAAACCTCATGAAATAAATGAAGTTTTAAAAGAATACGAATCTCAACTTGAAAAATTAAAAGGCAAAGTGACAATGATAGCTGGAGGACCGCCTTGTCAAGGTTTTTCTATGGCAGGAAAACGTAACGAATATGATTTAAGAAATGACTTAATTAATTCTTATATTAATTTTGTAAAAATTGTAGAACCAAAAATTATTTTCTTCGAAAATGTAAAAGGTTTTACAATGGAATTTAAAAAAAATAAAGAAAAAGGAGTTGCCTATTCCTCACAAGTTACCCAAAAACTTGATGATGCAGGATATTATGTAAAAGGTCAATTAGTTAATTTTGGTGATTATGGAGTTCCTCAAAAAAGAACTCGTTTTATTCTTATAGGAATTAAGAAAACTTTAAAAAATGCTACACAAGAAAAGGCAGAAGCTTTTTTCAATTCCTTAGAAAACAATAAATTTGATTTTTTAAAACAAAAAGGATTAAACACAAATACTAATCTTCAAGATGCAATTTCTGATTTATTCAAGAAAAACGGATTAGAAGAAACTCCTGAATATCCAAGTTTTCAATCTGGTATTTATGGGAAAGAAAAAGGTAATTATCAAAAATTAATGAGAGAAGGTAATGATGGTAAATTAGCTGACAGCCATCGATTTCCTAAACATTCACCTGTAATTATTGATCGATTTCAAAAAATTCTTGATGCAACTATTGATAGAAGAAATTTTAACATTAGTAAAAGTATACAAGAAGAATACAATATCAAAAAACGCACAGTAATTCCGTTAAATGCTCTTGATAAAACACCTACAATAACCACTTTGCCAGATGATTATATTCATTATTCCGAACCACGTATATTAACTGTTAGAGAATATGCAAGAATTCAATCTTTTCCTGATTGGTACAAATTTCAAGGAAAATATACAACAGGTGGAAAATTAAGAACACAAGAAGTTCCAAGATATACTCAAATTGGAAATGCAATTCCACCACTTTTTAGTGAGCAAAGTGGATTGATTCTTAAACAACTTTTATAAATGGATAAGGGTGTATTAAGTTTTGACATAAAAACAGGAATGAAAAACATCATCGGTAGAGATTTAATTACCGATGACTTTATTGCTATTTACGAGCTAGTTAAAAACTCATATGATGCATATGCAGATTCTGTAAAAATTATTTTTAATAAAGATGAAATTATCATTGCTGACAATGGGAAAGGAATGTCAAAAAATGATTTAGAAAAAAAATGGTTTGCAGTAGCATATTCTGCTAAAAAAGACAAAACTGAAGATAAAGATTTATCAAGAGACTCTCACTTAAATAATTTAAAATCTAGAAGATTTTATGCTGGGGCAAAAGGTGTTGGTCGTTTTTCTTGTGATAGATTGGGAGGCACATTAGAACTTATTACGTCAAAAGTAAGCATTGATGAAACTTACAAAGTAGATGTAGATTGGGGAGAATTTGAAAAAGATGCTCAACAAAGTTTTGATTCAATCCAGATTCCATTTGAAAGTATTGAAAACAATAATATTTTTCCAAAAAATAAAGATCACGGTACTATTTTAAAAATTCAAAGCTTAAATTCTAATTGGGATATTCTAAAACTAAGAGAATTAAGAAGGTCATTAGAAAAACTAATCAATCCTTTTTCAAAAGAAAATAGTTTTACTATTGAAATTGAGGCAAAAGATTTCATAGAAATAGATAATAACTCAGGTAACAATCTCAAAATAAACGGTGTTATTGATAATAGTATTTTAAAAGTTCTTGATTTAAAAACTACCCAGATTGACTTAAGATTAAAAGATGAAATAATAATTACTAAGATTATTGATAGAGGTACTTTAATTTATCATATTGAAGAACCTAACAAATATTCCTCTTTGATTGATGATTTAGAAATTAATCTTTACTTTTTAAATAGAAGTGCTAAAATAAATTTTGGAAAGTTAATGGATATTGAACCCGTAAATTATGGGAATGTCTTTTTATTTAAAAATGGTTTTAGAGTTCAACCTTATGGAAATGTTGGAGACGACAGTTGGGAATTAGATAACAGAAAACAACAAGGATATAACCGTTTCCTCGGTACAAGGGATTTATTTGGGAAAGTTGATTTAATAACTGAAAATTTTAATGAATTTAAAGAAGTTTCGAGTAGAGCTAGTGGTTTAGTTGAAACTTCAGGTAAAAAAGTGTTGTTCGATTTATTTAAAGAAAAAGCATTTTTAAGATTAGAGAGATATGTAGCAGGGGTTCTATGGGGTGAGGCATTTAAAAGAAAAAATTACTTTTTAGATAAGGAAATTGCTCAACAATTTAGAGATGAACTAGAAAATGATAAAGACAAAGACTCTTATGAAGATGCATTAAACAATCTAGGCAGTAAAATTGATTTTGTTAACTTAATAAAAACTTTAAGCGATGACAAGAATATAAGAATCATTGAATATAATAAAAATTTAGTTAACCTTGTAAATGAAAAACTTGATATTGTCCAACCTAAGTTTATTTCTGATTTAGAAAAAATTGCTGAAAAGACCAATGATAAAGACTTGTTAGATCAAGTTAAATTAACGGAAGAAAGTTTTAATAAGATTTTAAAAGATAAAGAAGAAGCTGAAAAGCGTGAAGAGGAAGAGCGAAAAAAACGTATAGAAGCTGAAAAGCAAGCTGAATTAGAAAGACTAAAAAGAGAAGAAGCTGAAAAAAAACAGAAAGAAGAGGAAGAAAAAAGAAGAAAAGCCGAACTTGAAACACTAAAAAAAGAAAAGGAAAGAGCTGAAGCTGAATTAGCTAAAATTAAAGCTGAGCAAAAAGCTAAGGAAGAGGAAGAAAAAAATAAAAAACTAACAGATAAATTAAGTATTGAGACAAAGAAAAATCAATATTTAAATGCTACTAGAAAAACTTTAAGTGATGATGCGGAACAATTAGTGCATTCAATTGATTTATATGTTGGAAACGCCTCTACATATGTTAATGAGTTACTTACATCAAATCTTGATAAGAATACAAAGGATAAACTTTACTCAATTAAAAATAATATTGATAAAGCTATAAAAGTTTCACAAATTATAATCAAATCAAATTTTGATTATAAACATACTAAACAAAGAATAAATTTACCCGTATACATAAGAGAATATATTGAAGATTTGAATATTTCTAGACCAAACTTAAACTTTACAATTGATGGAATTTTTGATAAATATTATTTAATTAATCCCATAGAAATAGATATAATTTTGGATAATTTAGTTTCAAATTCAATAAAAGCTAAAGCCAATAAAATTATTATAGCTTTTGAAAAGGTAAACGATAAAATGCAAATAAATTATTATGATGATGGTTTAGGTATGTCCGAAAAATTAGCTCATAATTCTAATTCTATTTTTGAATTAGGTGTAAGAGACTCGTCTGAACGTGGTTCAGGAATAGGAATGTTTGATGTAAAGAAACGAATAGATAATTTAAAAGGAAATATTAAATTTTTAGGTAATAATTTAAAGCTAAAAGGAGCAGCCTTTCAAATAACTTTATAATATATGGCAAGCACAGATAAAATTCCGTTAAGATATCTTGTTTTCGATGATGACGATGAAGCAGAAAATCAATACAAAAGAAGTGTAAAAATTGATGGGTATGAATGCATTCCGATATACATTAATCCAACTGATTTTTTTGATCCAGATAAAAATGAATTTAAACAAGATGAATTTATTGCAACAATAATTAAAAAGACTGCAGGAGTAAACATTAATTTAATTGTTACAGATTGGAATATTATAGACGGGGATGACCGGGATGACGGTTATAAAGGATTAGTAGGATGGGATATTTTAGAACTGGTAATAAAAGCAAAAGACAAATTAAAATCTAGACCTTTCTTCATTTATTCCTCTGATATAATGAAAGCTTCTCAATATATCTTATCGAAGATTTCAAAGGAAGTTTGTAAAGGAGAAGGAAAAACAGAAGATTTATCTCTAAATAATTTCATTGCAGATATTCTAAAACTGAGAGTTGAGTTTTGGAAGAGGGATGGTACACAATTTAATGAAATCACAACTTTATTAAAGGGTTCTAATACAATATCAAATATTGTTTTAGATTCAATATTGTCGTTTGATGGAAATATGGTAATTAACACGGGGAATGTAAATTATGATGGAAAAAGTATTGCGGAAATTTTAAACGGAGATGACATTGATATAAGAGGGTTGAAGTTTATTCGTGAATTTATTGATCTTTCAATAGCACATTATTCAACATTAAATGAATAATTATAATGGAATATTAATTCTACATGCAGTAGATAATTCAACAATGTTTTTAAATGGTTTCAAGAAAGAGTTTAGTGATTATTATTTTTCATTTGATTCTACAAAGGAATCTATTTTAAAAGCAAAGAATTTATTGGGTGATTTAAATCCAAAATCATTAATAATATATCTAGGACATGGTAGCTCTTCTGGGTTATTTGAACCAGACGAAAATCATCTGTATGAAAATTATTTTTTAGATATAACGTGGGGAAATCATTATTTTGAAGAGCATGATGTATTATTGCTAAGTTGTAAATCAAATGACTTTATAAGTAAAGTTTATACGCCAAATTTTTCATTAGGATTTGGAAATATTATTAGTTCTGAAGAAGAGTTAAAGATTCATAATAAAAAAAATGATATTAAAAAGAACTTAAGTGTTGAAGAAATAAATACATTTAATCGTATTTATATTGAAATATCGATGAAAATCATTAAATATTTAATCAACAACATAACAAGTTTTGACAATATTCCTAAGTACTTTAGTTTTCTTATTAATCAGGAAATTAATAATATTCTTCTCAATAAAGAGAATGAAAATAGGGTAGAATTATCACGGATATTATTTGAATTTCGAAATGAAATATTGTTTAAAAAAAATGTGCAAAAACCTCTGGACAAATCCTAACAAAAAACTTAATTAAATTAAAACACATAATTTTTTATTTACTATGCACGCATACTAATTATTTCCTATATTTACAATTCTAAAAATACAAACTATGAATTTTTCAGCAAAAATGCTTCGTGATGATGCCTTATTAGGCAAAGTAATTGTGGTTACAGGTGGCGGTAGTGGTTTAGGAAAGGCAATGACCAAATATTTTATGGAATTGGGTGCCAAAGTAGCCATAACTTCCCGTGATTTAGAAAAACTAAAAACTACTGCATCCGAATTAGAAGCTGAAACTGGTGGAACTTGTCTCCCAGTTCAATGCGATGTACGCCATTACGACCAAGTGGAAGCCATGTTACAAGAAGTTCTAAAAGCGTATGGAAAAGTAGATGTATTACTGAATAATGCTGCAGGGAATTTTATTTCGCCAACAGAGCGCCTTTCGGCAAATGCGTTTGATACTGTAATTGATATTGTTTTGAAAGGTTCCAAAAACTGCACACTTGCCTTTGGAAAACATTGGATTGACAGCAAACAAGAAACATCAACCGTGTTGAATATTGTTACGACTTATGCCTTTACGGGTTCTGCGTATGTGGTTCCAAGTGCGACTGCAAAAGCTGGAGTTCTTGCAATGACAAGAAGTTTGGCAGTTGAGTGGGCAAAATACGGTATTCGAACAAATGCCATTGCGCCTGGACCATTTCCTACAAAAGGAGCTTGGGACAGATTGTTACCTGGAGATTTGAAAGAAAAATTTGATTTATCCAAAAAAGTACCTTTGAAACGTGTTGGTGATCACCAGGAATTAGCCAATTTAGCGGCTTATTTAGTTTCTGATTTTTCGGCGTATATAAATGGAGAAGTGGTGGTTATTGATGGTGGCGAATGGCTGAAAGGTGCTGGTCAGTTCAATTTATTGGAGGCTGTTCCAGATGAAATGTGGGATATGCTTGAAATGATGATTAAGGCGAAGAAAAATACCTAAAATATACTTTTGGAAAAAAAAATGAAATAGAGAACTTAATTGTTCTCTTTTTTTTTAGCCCTGATGGAAGGGAAAATCCCGAGCTTTTTAGCGAGGATTTGGAATGACAGCAGGATTAGCTCCAAATAAAACAACTTCAGATTTCTATATTTTATTAATCTCACAATATTAATTTGAATTTTAGCGTTATAAGTTAAAACCTACACTTATGATGTGATACTACTTAACCATTAAAACTCAAAATTATGTCTAAAGTAAGTATTTGTGGAAACGGGTGGACTAACCTAGTTTTCGAAGGAAGAAACAAAGAATATGGCGCGTATCAATTGCGAAAAGAAGATTCTGTGAACACAATTACAGCTTTCTTTTTTGGATTGTTATTTATTATTTCAATTTTTGGAATCGGATTTCTATTAAGTTCCTTTAATTCAAAAGCAGTTGTTGCTGAACCTGAGCACTTTTTCCCACCAATTCACATCACTAAATTTGAAAATCATATTCGAGAAGAACCAAAAAAAGAAGTACTTCCTTTGAAAAAGAAAGAAATTGAAAAGGTGGTTACTAAAAAAGATTTGATACATCCGATAATTACAAAAAACACGGAACCATTAGATGAAATTAATACTAATAAAGAGCAAAAATCATCAAAATCGCCACTATTAGGTTCGCCAACTGGAACCGCAACTACAATTCCAATTAGTACAAATGGAACTTCTGAAGTTGCTACTAAAAAAAATGACAGTCCTGTAAACACGAATGCGTTGGACAAACTCCCAGAATTTCCTGGTGGAATTGCAAAATTTTATACTTATGTTGGTAATCATTTTGAAAAACCTGAAATTGAAGGAGAACAAACAATAAGCGTTTACGTTTCATTTGTGATTGAAGAAAATGGAACAATGTCAAATATTAAAGTGCTTCGTGACCCTGGATTTGGTTTAGGAACAGAAGCAATTCGAGTGTTGAAATCATTAAAAACAAAATGGGTACCAGGAATGATTGCAGGTCAAGCCGTTCGAACTTCATATAATTTGCCGATAACTGTAAAACTAGAATAATCAGATATTAAAAAAAATGCCTTTTAAATTTCGGTTTTTGATTGGTAATTATATCCTAATTACAAATCAAAAACCGTTTTTTAAAAACTACTTTCCGTATATTTGCACCATTAAAATCCCAATTATGGAATCTGTTTTAGAAAATGTACTTCCAACTGGAAAACCAAAATGGTTAAAGGTAAAATTACCGATTGGTCAAAAATATACTGAGCTACGTGGCTTGGTCGATAAATATAAACTCAACACGATTTGTACTTCTGGAAGTTGTCCAAATATGGGTGAATGTTGGGGAGAAGGAACTGCAACGTTTATGATTCTTGGAAATATTTGCACGCGTTCTTGTGGTTTTTGTGGCGTAAAAACGGGAAGACCTGAAACTGTAGATTGGGATGAACCAGAAAAAGTAGCACGTTCCATAAAAATTATGAATATCAAACACGCTGTAATTACGAGTGTTGATAGAGATGATTTGAAAGATGGCGGTTCAATTATTTGGATTGAAACTATAAAAGCAATTCGAAGAATGAATCCAACGACTACATTGGAAACCTTAATTCCAGATTTTCAAGGAATAGAAAGAAATATTGACCGAATTGTGGAAGCGAATCCTGAAGTGGTTTCTCATAATATAGAAACCGTTCGCAGATTGACAAGAGAAGTTCGAATTCAAGCGAAATACGACAAAAGTTTGGAAGTTTTGAGATACCTAAAAGAAAAAGGAATTAATAGAACTAAATCGGGAATTATGCTTGGTTTGGGTGAAACTCAAGAAGAAGTTTTTCAAACGATGAAGGATTTGCGTCAAGCGAATGTTGATGTCGTTACCATCGGACAATATTTGCAACCAAGTAAAAAACACTTGCCTGTGAAGGAATTTATAACGCCAGATCAATTTGCAAAATACGAGCAATTTGGACTTGAATTGGGTTTCCGACACGTTGAAAGTGGGCCTTTAGTAAGGTCTTCTTATAAAGCTCAGAAACATATATTATAGGCCCCCTAACCCCCAAAGGGGGAAAACGTGACGATAAAATGATAAAAACAAGAATTGCCATTAATGGATTTGGGAGAATTGGTCGGAATTTATTTCGATTACTGTTAAACCATCCAACAATTGAAGTTGTAGCGATTAATGATATTGCCGACAACAAAACGATGGCGCATCTTGTGAAATATGACAGTATTCACGGGAAACTTCCTTACGAATGCAGTTTTACCGAAGATTCAATTGTAATAAATGAAAAAGCCTATTTATTTTTTCACGAAAAATCAATATCAAACTTAGATTGGAAATCCTTGAATATCGATTTTGTTATTGAATCTACTGGGAAATACCACACTTTTGACGATATAAACGCACATATATTGGCTGGAGCCAAAAAAGTAATTTTGTCAGCACCATCAGAAGTTGATGCTATAAAAACAGTGGTTTTAGGTGTCAATGAAACTATTCTTGATGGCAGCGAAACTATAATTTCAAATGCGAGTTGCACCACTAATAATGCAGCCCCGATGATTAAAATTATTGACGAATTATGCGGAATTGAACAGGCATATATTACGACGGTTCACTCGTACACCACTGACCAAAGTTTGCACGATCAGCCTCATAAAGATTTGCGCAGAGCCCGTGGTGCCTCACAATCTATAGTTCCAACAACAACTGGAGCAGCAAAAGCACTGACGAAAATATTCCCAAAATTTGAAGGAAAAATCGGAGGTTGTGGTATTCGGGTTCCCGTTCCGGATGGTTCGTTGACCGACATCACATTCAACGTGAAAAGGCAAGTTTCCATTGAAGAAATTAATGCCGCATTCAAAACTGCATCACAAACCAATTTTAAAGGGATTTTAGACTATACCGAAGACCAAATTGTTTCTGTAGATATTATTGGAAACACCAATTCCTGTGTATTTGACGCACAATTAACGTCCGTTATTGATAAAATGGTAAAAGTTGTAGGTTGGTATGATAATGAAATTGGATATTCTTCACGAATTATTGACTTAATTTTATTATTAAATAAAAAATAATTTGGTATCTTTATTCTTATTTATATATCTGTAAATGAGAACTTTAACATTTAATTATAGTTTAGCAAATTTTTCTTTGTTTCCAAAGGGAATACTTCCGTTTTTAGATAATTCAATTTTCGCAATTTCAATAAGTCGCGTGAATTTGATTCTAATTGTTATTATGATTTCAGCCTTAATTGGATTAGGAATTTATTTTGCTTGGAAAAACAAAAATTTGAAAGAAAACGTGTTTATCCTTGAAGACAAAATATTGGCATTGGAATTAGATAAAGAAAAGGCAGAAAGAGCATTTAAATCTCGTAATGAATTTTTATCAACTGTAAGTCACGAACTACGAACTCCATTGAATGCAATTATTGGAATCACCCACTTATTAATTGAGGATAATCCGAAAAAAGCTCAAGAAAATTATCTGACATCCTTACAATTTTCGGGCGAATATTTATTGGATTTTATAAATCAAATATTAGAATATAATAAATTAGAATCCGGACATTTTCAAGTTGAAAATAGCAATTTTTCCATATTTGAATTGGCAAAAAAAATTGAAAAATCTTTAATTGCACAAGCCAAATCGAAAAATGATTCGCTACAATTTGAAGTTGATTCTGAAATCCCAAATAATCTAATTGGCGACCACGTTAAATTGTCCCAAATACTATTAAATCTGATTACCAATGCCATAAAGTTCACGGAAAATGGGGAAGTGAAAGTTGCTATTAAATTATTATCCATCAACAAACACGTAGTTTTTATTTATTTTGAAGTTACAGATACGGGAATTGGAATTCCTGAAGACAAATTAGAAGCCGTTTTTGAAAGTTTTTCTCAAGGTTCTGTGGAAATAAATAGAAAATATGGTGGAACAGGTTTGGGATTGAATATTGTAAAAAAATTAGTTGAAATTCTTGGTGGAAAAATCAAATTAGAAAGTAAAATGGGTCACGGAACTACTTTTTCATTTGTACTGAATTTTTCAATTGGCGATGAAATTCCATTTTCTGAAGAAAAAAAATACGATCCATCAAAACTTGCCGATAAAAAAATATTGTTAGTTGAAGACAATAAAATCAATCAAATGGTTATTAGTAAAATGTTGGAAAACAAAAAAATGATTTGTTCCATTGCAGAAACTGGGGAAGAAGGTGTTGAATTGGCAAAAAATAAAAATTACGACTTGATTTTAATGGACATTCATTTGCCAGGAATTAGCGGAACTACGGCTACCGAAAACATCAGAACTTTTGATAAAGAAACGCCAATCGTAGCATTAACAGCCATTTCATTAGATGAAAATAGAGAAATGTTACTTTCGTTTGGGATGAATGAAGTGATTACAAAACCGTTTAATCCCGAAGATTTTTACCGAATTATAGCCGAAAAAGCAAAAATGAATTAATAATTTATAATCAATTCTTTGATTAGTTTTCGTACAAATGGTTCCGCTTTTTCGGCTGCTTTTAGGACTTCTGCGTGGTTTACTTCCTCAATATTATCCTCATCTCCCATATCTGTAATCACCGAAATACCGAAACATTCCATATCCATATGTCGTGCCACAATTACTTCTGGAACGGTTGACATTCCAACGCAATCGGCACCTAAAATTTTCACCATTCGGTATTCTGACAATGTTTCAAATGTAGGTCCTTGCAAGCCTAAATAAATTCCGTCTTGCACTTCAATATTTAATTTTTGAGCTACTTCTTTAGCTGTTGCAATCATTTTTTTAGAATACGGCTCGCTCATATTTACAAAACGAGGACCGAAACGTTCGTCATTTTTTCCACGTAAAGGATGTTCAGGCATCATATTTATATGGTCTTTTATAATGACAATTGAACCCACTTCATAATTTGGATTTACACCACCAGAAGCATTAGAAACAACTACTTTATCAATTCCTAAAAATTTCATTACACGCACTGGAAAAGTCACTTCTTTCATAGAATATCCTTCATAGAAATGAAAACGACCTTGCATTGCCACGACTTTTTTGTTTCCAATAGTACCAAAAACCAAAGCACTTTTATGCCCTTGAACTGTAGAAACTGGGAAATTTGGAATTTCTGAATACGGCAAAGTAAACTCAATTTGAATATCATCAGTAAAACTTCCTAATCCTGAGCCTAAAATCACCCCGTATTCTGGTGCGAAATTAGCTGTTTTGTCTTTAATATAATTAACTGTTTCTTGAACTGAATTCCACATAATTATTTATGATTTTATCAAAATTTTCCCCTTCTGAAATAAATTTACTTTGTATTGGAAGATAAAAAAGTGGCTCTTTTAAGATACTTCCTTTCAACCTAACATAATCTTTTTCGGTGGTAATTATGATTTTGTTATTTGCTTTATTTATAATTTCTAAAATGTCTTTTTCCGTGAAATGATGATGATCTGGAAAAGTCAAACACTCTTCATTATTATTGTGTAAATGTGCGAAAAAGGATTGAGGTTTTGCGATTCCAGCCAAAAGTAATTTATCAACATTTTGAATCTCTGAAACTTTGCGTTTTTCATTTTCTGAATACACAAATTCATCGTAAGCAATTGTTGTGAAATATAGTTCTTGATTTTCTAAAATAACTAACTTTTTTCTGATTTTAACTTGCTCGTCATTAGATAAATCTGAAGGGCATTTTGTAACTATTATCACATTTGCTCTTTTTGCTCCGTTCCTATTCTCTCTTAAATTCCCTGTAGGAAGCTGAAAATCATCAGAATACAATTCGTTATAAGAAGTCAACAAAATATAAAACCCAGCTTTTACTTTTCTGTGTTGAAAGGCATCGTCCAATAAAATGACTTCTGGTTTTGAAGTTTGGGAAAGCAATTGTTCGATTCCATTTTTTCGATTGGCATCAACGGCAACTTGAATATTTGGGAATTTTGAGTAAAACTGAAACGGTTCATCGCCAATTATAGACGCATTTACATTGGCATCAGCCAAAATAAAACCTTTAGATTTTCTTTTGTAACCGCGACTTAAGGTTGCAATTTTATATTTTTCAGATAATAATCGGATTAAATATTCAATTTGAGGTGTTTTTCCTGTTCCACCAACACTTAGATTTCCAACTACAATTACTGGTAAATCGAAAGAATAGGATTTGAAAACCCCAGTATCATAGAGAAAATTTCGTAATGAAGTTATTACACCATATATAATGGCAAATGGAAACAATATTTTTCGAAGTAAATTCATAGATTATTTATCAGAATAATGACCCATTGCAGAAATCACAAATACAGTCACTATATCTAATTCTACTTTATATATTATTCTGTCTTTTTTGTTGATTTCTCTAGACCAAAATCCCGAAAGATTGAATTTCAATGCTTCTGGATTTCCTATTCCTTCAAAAGGTGATTCGGATAATTCAATTAATATCTTAGCGATTTTTTTAATAGTCGATTGATTTCCAGATTTTTTATGTTTCGCAATATCTAAACTTGCCGAAGGTTCTATTTCAATCCTAAACTTCCCCATATATCGTTAGTATCAAGAGTTATACATTTTGATTTACCACTTTTCATATCTGCATATCTCTCTAAAATCATTTTTACAAATTCAGGATTATAAGGACTTTCCTCGACTTTTATTTTTTTGGAATTGGTTTCAATAATCTCAATTCCTTTTGAATCATTAACCAAAACCTGCGTCATTTCTAAAAATGCTTTCCCTGCTTTGGTTCGTTCGTTAATTTTTAAGGTTATTGTCGTCATAACTATTGTATTAGAATTACAAATATACAAAATTTGCAGTATTTAAATTTGATTAGAAACAAGTACTTAACAAACAGTATTTTTCGAAGTAATTTTATTTTCAAAAAGATATTATTTTATCTTTATAAAAAAGTTGAATTGATTATTCGTTAATTTGTATATTTATAAAGAAAAACTATCCTATAAAATGAATTCATTTACAAAATTATTGCTATTATTAAGTATTTTTAATTTCCAAAATGTTCTATCTCAAGAGAATCAAAATGCTACTATTTTAAAAATAGTACTTAAAAAATATTACAAATCTGAGAAGATTGTTTACAAAGGTCGTAGCCAATTACTTTACTTTTATTGCGATAAAGCCAATAATAATGAAGAACTAATTGAAGCTACAAAAAATAAGGAATTGCCAAAAGAATTTTTAAATGAAATAAAAAATAAAATTGCAACTGATGTTAAAATTGAAGATTGGTCGGTTGAATTGAATGAAATTTATGCAACTGATTCAAATAATTTAAAACAAAAAATTAATGATTGCAAAACATTAGAAAAATATCATATCGTTTCTAAAAAGCTCAATTTAAATAATCAAAGATTATTAATTGTTAGCAAGCCTTTATTTTATTCGAAAGGCACTATTGCATTGGTTAAAATAACATTTTACAGGAATATAGAACACAATAATGGGGTGATTTTATTATTAGAAAAAGTCAATAATGAATGGGTAATTAAGGATGAACTTAACTCTTGGTCAACCTAAATTAATTGTGAAATTATCAATAAAAAATGAAATGAAAATAATAGAAATTATATCGATTTTAGAAGAAATGGCGCCTTTAGCGTATGCTGAAGATTTCGATAATGTTGGATTATTAGTTGGTAATTTAGAAACCGAAGCAACTGGTATTTTAGTTTGTCACGATGCTTTGGAAAGTGTAATTGACGAAGCTATTACCAAAAATTGCAATTTAGTGGTGTGTTTCCATCCAATATTATTCTCAGGATTGAAGAAAATTACTGGGAAAAATTATGTTGAACGTTCCATTATTAAAGCAATCAAGAATGATATTGCAATTTATGCAGTTCATACGGCATTGGACAATCATCCTGAAGGTGTAAACAAAATTTTCGGTGATGCTTTAGGTTTATTAAATACTAAAATTCTAATTCCAAAAGAGCAATTCATAAGAAAATTAGTCACTTTTACCATTCCTGAAAATGTAGAAAAAGTTCGGAATGCCCTTTTTGATGCTGGTGCAGGAACAATTGGAAACTATGAAAATTGTAGTTTTAGTTCTAAAGGATTGGGAACTTATATGGGAAATGAGCACAGCAATCCTGAAATTGGTGAACGATTTGAATTTGTCGAGGCAGAAGAAATTAAGATTGAAGTTACCTTTGAAAAACAATTAGAAAGCAAAATTCTGAAAGCACTTTTTGAAAGTCATATCTATGAAGAAGTGGCCTATGAAATCATAGAATTGCAAAACAAACATCAAAATATCGGAATGGGATTGATTGGAGAATTAGAAAATCCGATGACCGAAAAAGATTTTTTATTGTTTGTGAAAGACAAAATGCAATGTGAGGGAATTCGTCATTCTGAATTTATTGGAAAACCGATAAAAAAAGTTGCGCTTCTTGGAGGAGCTGGAAGTTTTGCCATAAAAAATGCAATTTCTGCTGGTGCAACTATTTTTTTAACGGCAGATTTGAAGTACCATCAGTTTTATGAAGCCGAAAATCGAATAATTTTAGCCGATATTGGTCATTTTGAGAGCGAAAGATATACAAAAAATTATATTGTTGATTTTCTTAGAAAAAAAATCCTTAATTTTGCAATCATTTTATCGGAAGAAAATACAAATCCAGTTAAGTACTTATAAATTATTATGGCGAATACGAAAGAACTAAGTGTAGAAGACAAATTAAGAGCATTGTATGATTTGCAATTAATTGATACAAGAATTGACGAAATCAGAAATGTTAGAGGAGAACTTCCTTTAGAAGTCGAAGATTTAGAAGATGAAGTTGCTGGTTTAAGCACTCGTTTAGATAAACTTAAAAATGATTTGACCGTTATTGAAGATCTTATCAAAGCTAAAAAAATAGCTATTGACGATCACAATGAGTCAATGAAAAAATACACAAAACAACAAGAAACTGTTCGTAATAACAGAGAATTCAACTCTTTAACAAAAGAAGTTGAGTTTCAAGAGCTTGAAATTCAATTGGCTGAAAAGCAAATTAAAGAAATGAAAGCTACTATTGAACATAAAAAAGAAGTGATTTCTCAATCTAAAGAAAAATTAGATATTAAATCAACTCACTTGAAACATAAAAAGACAGAATTGAACGCGATTATGTCTGAAACTGAAAAAGAAGAAGGTTTCTTAACTCAGAAATCAGCGGAATACCAAGCTTTAATCGAGCAAAGATTATTAGCTGCTTACACAAGAATTAGATCAAGTGTTCGTAACGGATTGGCAGTAGTTTCTATTGAAAGAGGTGCGTCCGCAGGTTCTTTCTTTACAATTCCACCACAAACTCAAGTGGAAATTGCGTCAAGAAAAAAAATCATTACTGACGAACATTCAGGAAGAATTTTAGTTGACAGCTCACTTGCTGAAGAGGAAAGAGAAAAAATGGAAAAGATGTTTTCTAAATTTTAATTATATGAAGCCACGCTAATAACGTGGCTTTTTTAATATGAAGAAAATCAATTATTTCCTACTTACAAAATCCATAGGTTTTTACATCAATGTGCTGAGTTTTGTTTCCCCAAAGAAAGCAACTCAAAAAGCATACGATTTATTCAGTATTCCCAGAAAAGGAAAAATTACTTTAAATTCAATTCCAGAAATTCTTCAAAATGCGGAAGCAATAACTTTGGATTTTGAAGGAAATACTATTCAAACTTATATTTGGAAAGGCGATGAAATCGTAATTTTCTTAATTCACGGTTGGGAAAGCAATTCGGGTCGTTGGAAAAAAGCACTTCCATTTTTATTAGAATCCGGAAACACAATTGTTGCAATTGATGCGCCTGCTCACGGATTATCGGGTGGAATCGATTTCAATGTTCCAAAATATGCCGAATTTATCAATCACGTAGCCAAAATATACAATCCTCAAATTTTAATTGGTCATTCCATTGGCGGCAAAGCGTGTTTGTATTATCAATCGCTTTATCAAAATCCTTCAATTCAAAAGATGGTAATTCTTGGCGCACCATCAGATTTTAAAGTAATTCTCAAAAATTATATTGCATTATTGAGTTTGAATTCCGTTATATATAAAGGTTTAGAAAACTATTATTTGGAAAATTACAACCTTACTATTACTGAATTTAGCGGTCAAATTTTCTCTTCCAATATCTCAACAAAAGGTTTTATTGCTCACGATATTGATGATAAAATCGTTGCTTTTTCAGAAGGAGAAAAAAATGCAATTGCTTGGAAAGATTCAATTTTTATTCAAACAAAAGGAATTGGACACAGTATGAATGATACTGATTTATATCAAAAAATAGTTACTTTTTTAGTAGAAGCGTAACTATTTAATCTACAAATTACCTAATAAGCGATTTTCTAATTAACTTTGCACTATGGAAGAAAATCTAAAGCGTCTCAACAAATTCATTGGAGAAACTGGTTATTGTTCACGTCGGGAAGCCGATAAATTAATTGACGAAGGTCGAGTAACAATCAATGGCGTAATTCCAGAGTTGGGCACGAAAGTTTCTAATTCAGATGAAATTCGAATTGACGGAAAATTAATTCGAGAACAACGAGAAAAACCAGTTTATTTGGCATTCAACAAACCCGTAGGAATTGAATGCACGACCAATTTAGATGTTCGGAATAATATTGTAGATTACATCAATTATCCAAAACGGATTTTCCCAATTGGAAGATTGGATAAGGCCAGTGAAGGGTTGATTTTTATGACAAATGACGGTGATATTGTCAATAAAATACTACGTGCTAGAAACAATCACGAAAAAGAATATACAGTAACGGTCAACAAGCCAATTACAGCTCAGTTTATTGAAAGAATGGGAAATGGAATTCCAATTTTAGATACGGTAACTCGAAAATGCAAAGTAGAACAAATCAGTCAATTTATATTTAAAATTGTTTTGACACAAGGATTAAACCGCCAAATTCGTAGAATGTCGGAATATTTAGGATATGATGTTGTGGCGTTAAAACGTATTCGGATTATCAATATTTCGTTGGATATTCCCGTGGGTAGATTTCGTGATTTGACGGATGCAGAAATCCTTGAATTGAACCAACTTATCGAACCTTCAAGCAAAACAGAAGAGGCAAGTTTACCAAAAACAGAACCTGTAAAACGAAGAACCGAATTCATTAAAAAAGACGATCCGAGATTTAAAAATCGAGGAGATTATTAAAAATAAAAAAGCCTTAAACGTAAAATGTTTAAGGCTTTTTAGTAATTATTTATTAGCTAATTTTCTCTGTTCTCTTGCCAACAATGTGTTTTTCAACAACATTGCAATAGTCATTGGACCAACACCACCAGGAACAGGGGTTATGAATGATGCTTTTTTACTTACATTTTCAAAATCAACATCGCCTGTAATTACATATCCTTTTTCAGAAGTTTCGTCAGCAACTCGAGTAATACCTACATCAATTACTACGGCTCCATCTTTAACCATTTCAGCTTTTAGGTAATTTGGAACTCCCAAAGCCGTAATAATAATATCTGCTTGTGTGGTAATTTGTGCTATATTTTTCGTGTAACTGTGTGTTAATGTAACGGTAGAATTTCCAGGAAATCCTTTTCTTCCCATCAAAATACTCATTGGACGACCTACAATGTGGCTACGACCAATAACAACAGTATGTTTTCCTTTAGTTTCAACATTATACCTTTCTAATAATTCTAAGATTCCAAAAGGAGTTGCAGGTATAAAAGTGGTCATATCCAAGGCCATTTTACCGAAATTTTCTGGATGAAAACCATCTACATCTTTACTTGGATTAACGGCCATCAAAACTTTTTGAGTGTCAATTTGATCTGGCAAAGGCAATTGAACTATAAACCCATCGATGTTGTCGTCTTCGTTTAACTCCTTAATTTTTAGAAGTAATTCCGTTTCCGAAGTGGTGCTTGGCAAATTTATTAGTGTCGATTCAAAACCTACTCTTTCGCAGGCTTTCACTTTGCTCCCAACGTAAGTTAAACTTGCGCCGTCATTTCCAACGATAATTGCAGCTAAATGCGGCACTTTCTCGTTGTTGTCTTTCATCTTTTGTACTTCAGCCGTGATTTCGACCTTAATATCTTCAGATACTTTTTTTCCGTCTAGTAGTTGCATTGTTGTTGTTTGAAAAGTTTAAAGTTTAAGGTTTAAAGTTCTTGACAGAACTGAAAAAATTAAGCTAAAAACGGTTGTTGTTGTTGTTGTTGTTGTTGTTGTTATGTAAAGTTTAAAGTTTAAGGTTAAAGTTCTTGACAGAACGGAAAAATTAAGCTTAAACAGTTGTTATTTGTTGTTTTTTTTTGACTTTCGACTTTCGACAATTTTAAGTCTTTTATCTCTTCGTCTATTATCTTTTAGTCTTTTCTTTCAACTTTAAGACATTAAGACTTTCAACATAAAAAACTACCTCATTCCAGGCATTCCACCAGTCATTCCGCCCATCATTTTCATCATATTTTTTCCGCCTGGCCCTTGCATCATTTTCATCATTTTGCTCATTTGGTCAAACTGCTTCATCAATTGATTGACTTGTTCAATTTTAGTTCCAGAACCTTTTGCAATTCT
>CANFVB010000019.1 GCA_947450355.1 Bacteroidota bacterium | reverse complement strand
TAGTCTGTAGCGAATTGTACCCAATTTGCAAAAATAGGACTATTCACAGTAGCCATTACTGATCCACATTGTGAATCTTGTATTTTAGTTAACGGAGCTGCTGGTGATGTTATGGTACATGATGTTCCATAGATTCCCCAAACCCCATTGCATTTAGTAGAAACACTAACAGTATAAACTTTGCTATATTCACCACCACTCGCTAAAGAAGTTAAATAAAAATACCTGTTTATTCCTCTTTCAAGGATATCAGTGGTTCCATTTGCTACAATTTTAAAACGATAATCCGTAACTCCTTGTGCCCAATCTGCAAAAATAGGAGAATTTATAGATGTTAAAGTTGAATTTGCTTGTGCTGATTGAATTTTGGTTCTATTATTATAAAAATAAATATTATCTAAATAAACAGTTTTAGTAACTGAACCAACTCTTTCAAATTTTAATTGACCAATAGCAGCTAAATTTCTACCTGCAGCTGAGTATAGAGATAAATCAATATCAAAACTATTCCATCCAGATAAAGTGGGAGTTAAAGTTACGGCATTTTCACCATTAGAAATAAGCGAAACATTAAATGCTGTACAGTCTGGAGTCCAAATATCTATGTGTAACATTTCCATTGAAGAGACATCAATTGGACTAGCGAATTGCGTTCCTTGATAGTTAATGTTAGAATATTTCTTAATTGTATTTCCACCAACAGTATAATCAGATATCGTTGTACTTTGTCCCCAATTTGGAAAAAAATCAGTACCTGATACATTAGTATAACTATCACTAAAAATAGAAATTACTCTTGAAGCATCTTTAGTTGGACTAGCTGGTGCAGATGTTGGACTTGGATAAGAAACAACTAGTGTAGCAAACGCATTTCCTGAAGAATATCCTCCATTAGCTGCTTGTGTAGCTGTTATTACAGAAGTTCCTGTGCCTATAATAGTTACTGTTCTTCCTACGATTGTTGCAACCGCAGTATTGCTACTTGTGTAAGTAAACGCACCTTGGCTATTAGAAGTTGGTGCGGTTAAATTAAACGCTGCTGCTCCAATAACTTTAGCAGGTACCGTAAACGATCCCAATGTTGGAGGTTGAGTTGTTGCTGCTCTCCAGAAATAGATGTTATCTATGTAAATAGTGCTCGATTCTGCACGATAAGCAAATCCTGGTTTTTCAATTTTAAATTGTAAAATTGAAGTTAAATTATTTCCAGAAAAATTAGACATATCAATATCATAGTTATTCCATCCAGATAATGTTGGAGTTAAAGTTACTCCAAATTCACCACCTCCAATTATCGAAAATCTGAACGGGGTAACATTAGGAGTCCAAATATCTATATGTAATTTAGTCATATTTGCTACATTGGTTGAAGCAAATGCAATTCCTTGATAATCTAAATTTTTATAGTTTAAAGTAGCATTTCCTTGAATAGTAGCAGATTGAAGAGTAGTTCCTTGTCCCCAATCTGGGAAAAAATCTACATTTGCAACATTTGAATAGGCATCACTATAAAAAGATACTACATCCCATGCATTTCTTGCAGGAGGTGTTGTAGCAGCTGTGGTTGGTGTTGATGGATTTACTGTAAGCGTAGCAGTTGCAGACCCTACTAGGTAATTTCCATTTGCATCTTGATTTACTGTAATTGTAGTAGTTCCTATTCCAACTATGGTTACTGTAGCTCCGCTAATAGTAGCTACACTTGTATTGCTGCTTGAATAAGTCATTGCTCCAGCACTTGCGCTTGACGCACTTATCGTAAAATTAGCATCTCCTATAAGTTTTATAGTATTTGAAAGTGTTATTGCTGGAGCGTGAGCAACAACAACATCACTAAAATAGATGTTATCAACATAAACTGTTCCATTACCAGTAAATTTAATTTGACCGATATTAGCAAGATTGACTCCTCCAACACCAGTATATAATGGTAAATCAATATCAAAACTATTCCATCCAGATACTGTAGGTGTTAACGCAACCGCCTTCTCAGGCCCAGCTTGATTTATTAGAAAAACACTGAAACTTGTGCAATCTGGTGTCCAGATATCTATGTGCAACGTTTGCATTGCAGAAACATCTATCGGGCTATTCAATTGAACTCCTTGATAACCAAGGTTTGAATATTTTCTAGTATTGTTTCCTCCTATTGATAATTCAGAAACTTGCGTGCTTTGTCCCCAGTTTGGATTCCAATTGATTGCAGCAACATTTGTATAAGCATCACTGTAAAGCGATAGCACACTAGATGATGCAACTGTTGGAGTTGGAGCAGCAGGAGGTGTAACTATTAAATCAGTAGTCACAAATCCTGAACTAAATCCACCACCAGCAGCTTGAGTAGCTGTAATTGTTGAAGTACCAATTCCTATAATAGTAACTGTACTTCCACTAATAGTAGCTACGCTTGTGTTACTACTAGTATAACTAAAAGTTCCAGAACTATCACTAGTTGGTGCAACCAATGAGAACGATGCCCCACCTACAACCTTAGAAGGAATAGAGAATCCTGTAATTGTTGGCGATCCTTCCGGTTTCCAGAAATAGATGTTATCCAAATAAACAGTACTTCCTGTAGTTCCTACAAACTTAAATTGATTTATTGCCGATAAATTTCTAGCTGAATAAGATGACATTGGAATGTCAAAACTGTTCCATCCAGAAAGTGTAGGAGTTAAAGTAACTTTTGTTTCTCCAGCCCCTTCATTAATTAAATAAAAATCAAATGAAGCGCAATCTGGTGTCCAAATATCAAGATGTAAATTAGTCATCAATGAAACATTAATTGGGCCTAAATTTGTTCCTTGATAGTTAAGGTTAGAATATTTTTTTGTTGCATTTCCAGCAACAGTATAATCCGATACAGCTGTACTTTGTCCCCAATTTGGAAAAAAATCAGTACCACTAATATCAGTATAAGTACCACTAAAAATTGAAATTACATTAGATGAATTTCGTGTTGGTGGTGTAGTTGCCGCAACAGTTGGTGGTGGATATGATACCACAAGATTTGCCGAAGTTGATGCCGATGTGTAAGATGAAGTTGCTGCTTGAGTAGCAGTAATAATTGAAGTTCCAGCACTTAAAACAGTAACTGTGCTTCCGCTAATAGTTGCTACTGCTGTATTACTACTAGAATAGGTAATAGCACCTGCGCTATTTGTAGTTGGTGGAGTTAAAGCAAATGGAGCTGCTCCAACTAATTGTGCAGGAACAGTAAGAGCTCCTAAAGTTGCAGGTTGGCTTGTTGCAGCTCTGTAAAAATAGATGTTGTCTAAATAAACGGTGCTAACTCCATTTGGCCAAGAATAGGTTCCAGACTCAAATTTAAAGCCAGTAACAGCAGCTTTTGATCCTGCCCCAAAATCAGACATTAGAATATCAAAACTATTCCACTGACCTTGAACTAAAGATTTTTGAACCATTGGTTCGCCTCCTATTAATAAATAAATCTTAATGGAAGATTCATTTACTGAATACACATCAACGTGAACTGATGTCATGGCGGTTAAATTTTGTGCTCCTGTTGTGAAACCTTCATAACCGAAATTCACAAGTTTTTCAGCAAAATTCCCTGATAAGGATTCTTGAGAAGCAACAGTTGTTTGACCCCAAGCTGGGTGCCAAGTAGATGAAACACTTGTGAAGGAGTCGCTATAAAGCGAAACAACATCCCAAGAGTTTCGAGCAGAAGGCGTTGGTGCCGCTCCCTGTCCAAATCCTAATGAAATAGTCATCAGGAAAAACAATAAAAGTAATTTTTTCATATTAATTATGGTTAAAGTTAAAGTACCAAATTAATAATGTTTTTAATAAGTTTGATTTTGATAAAGTATATAAAAACTATACAAATTTTATGTTGTTTTAATTTAGATGCAAAACCTATATTTCGCAATCGATATAGCTCCATAGGCTATATTATTAAAGACAATTTTTTGTAAATTAAAACACGTTTTCTAGTGTATTGTTGTGTTAATGTTATGGTAATACGATTGAATAAATTCATTTTTCATCACTTTCAAGTTGATGCTTTATCGATAAAAAGACCCAAAAAAACGTTTATCCTAAAAAAAGATGTTCAAAATTGCATTATTAAATAGTTTTTATTGTTTCAGTTAAGATTTTATTTTTTATGAATTATATAGCTATTTAACAAATTAATTACATTATAGTAATTTTAGCGTTCTAACGATGTGTTTTAGCATGATTTGGATGCGTAATTTGTTATTTTGATTTTCATTTTATACTACGTTATAAAAATATCCCATTTTTTGAGATTATATTCTAAGTATTGTTAAATTTACATCATCATTAAATAAAACAATTTAAATATGTATCATTCAAAAATAGCAGGATTGGGTTTTTATGTTCCTGAAAATGTAGTTACCAACGATGATTTGTCGAAAATCATTGATACTAATGACGAATGGATTCAAGAAAGAACTGGTATTCAAGAACGTCGTCATATAATCAAAGGAGAAGATACTACAACAACTATGGGTGTGAAAGCTGCTAAAATTGCTATTGAACGCTCAGGTCTTTCTAATGATGAAATCGATTTTGTTGTTTTTGCTACCTTAAGTCCCGATTATTATTTTCCTGGCCCTGGAGTTTTATTGCAACGTGATTTAGGATTGAGAACCGTTGGCGCATTAGACGTAAGAAATCAATGTTCTGGTTTTGTCTATGCTTTATCGGTTGCAGATCAATACATAAAAACCGGAATGTATAAAAATATTTTAGTAATTGGATCGGAAGTTCAATCTACAGGATTGGATATGACTTCGCGTGGGCGAGGCGTTTCCGTTATCTTTGGCGATGGAGCAGGAGCAGCAGTTTTAAGCCGAGAAGAAGATTTGACAAAAGGAATTTTATCCACTCACTTGCATTCTGAAGGGCAACATGCGGAAGAATTAGTGGTCAAAGCTCCAGGAATGGGAGGGCGATGGATTACAGATATTATTGCTGACAATGATCCAAATGACGAAAGTTATTTCCCTTATATGAATGGTCAATTTGTTTTTAAAAATGCAGTGGTGCGTTTCAGTGAAGTTATAAATGAAGGGTTGCAAGCTAATAATTTGCAGGTTTCGGATATTGATATGTTGATTCCACACCAAGCCAATTTGAGAATAGCGCAGTTTATCCAAAAGAAATTCGGTTTGTCTGACAATCAAGTTTTCAATAATATTCAAAAATACGGAAACACAACGGCTGCATCTATTCCAATTGCTTTAACAGAAGCATGGGAACAAGGTAAAATCAAATCGGGTGATACTGTTGTTTTGGTTGCTTTTGGAAGTGGATTTACTTGGGCAAGCGCCATAATAAAATGGTAAATTAGTTTATTTTATGGATTCAGCTATTTGTTAGCATGAAGTTAATTGCTGAATCTTTATCTTTTTGAATTTGCGTTTTTAATAATTCAATTGAATCAAATTTTTGTTCTTCCCGAATTCTTTCCAAAACAGAGATTTCTATTTTTGAGTTGTATAAATCGCCATCAAAATCAATAAAGTGAACCTCAATAGATAAATATTCACCATTTACAGTTGGATTTGTGCCAATGTTCATTACTCCGAATACTGTTTTTTGATTGATGTTGCTTTTCACAATATAAACACCATTTTTCGGAATAAGTTTGTATTCTTCTTCAATTTTTAGATTGGCAGTTGGAAAACCAATAGTTCTACCCAACTGTTTTCCCTGAATAACAATCCCTGTTAATAGGTAGTTATAACCAAGATACTCATTGGCTACGGCCATATTTCCTTCAATAATTGCATTGCGAATTTTTGTAGAGCTAATTGAAACAGCATCAATTTCTTGAGCAGAAATTTGTTCTACTTCAAAACCAAATTGTTCTCCAAAAAACTCCAAATCACGAATATCGGCAGTTCTATTTCTTCCGAAGCGATGGTCGTGACCAATAATAATTTTATGGATATTAAAAATGTCAACCAAAATTGTTTTCACAAAATCTTCGGCTGTTAATCTTGAAAATTCTTTGTCGAAGGGGTGGATTATTAGGTTATTAAGCCCTGTTTTTTCTAATAAATTACATCTTTCTTCAATAGTATTGAGCAGTTTTATATCGGTACCTTCTTGTAAAACCATTCTCGGGTGTGGAAAAAAGGTGAGAATTAAACTTTCGTAGCTGTTATCAGTAGCATTTTGAATTAATTTTTCAATGATTGTTTGGTGCCCAATATGAACACCGTCAAAAGTACCAATAGTGACAATGGTTTTTTTTGGTGATTTGAAATCGTTTATAGAGTGAAAAATTTTCAAGAAAGCAATTTTAATTTTCGCAAATTTATACTATCTATTTTGAATAATAAATTAAAATAGCAATTCTAAGTTTTTTTTAATTTAAAATTAATTATTTAAAGCAATCGTAATTATTGATTATATGTTAAATACATCGACTTCATTTTATTTAGCAATAAATTTTCGTATATTTGAGCGCTTTTTTTAAGCATAACCTAAAACTATCAAATAATGAAAAAACAATTACTAACAACAATTTCTTTTCTTTTACTTTCCTTTATCGGGTACTCTCAATCAGGAAAGTTATGGAATTCTGTAACTAAATCCAGTGTTACTTCTGTTTCAAAATCAATTAAAAGAGCTTCTTTTCCTGAAGATTTTTCTCTTTTTCAATTAAATGAAACTGCTTTTAAAGGTTACTTAAAATCTGTAGCTTCTATCAATTCTAATTCCAAAACTGAAGGAACTATAGTTTTGTTGCCAAATATTGAAGGTAAAATGGAACGATTTGAATTATTTGAATCTTCTAACTTTACTCCAGAACTTCAAGTTCAGTTTCCTGAAATAAAAGCATTTGCAGGAGTTGGAATTGATGACAAATATGCTCAAGTTCGTTTAAGTGTTGATCCTAATGGAATTCAAGCAATGATTTTTAGAACAGATAAAGACAATGAGTTTATCGAGCCTTATTCTCAAGAGGGTAAGATTTATGCTGTTTTTAATTCATCAGGAAGTAAGAGTAAATTAGGCATTACATGTCATACTGATGATCAACCGCTAATTTTATCAGCACAACAAAAAATAGCTGCTACTAATAATTTAAGATCTAGTGCGGGACAATATAAGACGATGCGTTTGGCCTTATCTTGCAATGCAGAATACACAACTTTTTATGGAGGTACAATTGCGGGTGCTCTTGCTGGAATGAACGCCACTATGACAAGGGTAAATGGTGTTTTTGAAAAAGAATTGGCTGTTCATTTGAATTTAATTGCTAATGAATCTTCAATAATTTTTACAGATGCTACAACTGATCCTTATTCAGATATAGTAATTGACGCTGCTGGAAATCCAGATGTTTCAGCTTGGAATGCAGAAGTACAATCAACATTGACTTCAATAATTACTGATTCTGGTTATGATATTGGGCACATGTTTGGAGCCGATGGCGGGGGTGGAAATGCAGGCTGCATTGGTTGCGTATGTGTTAATGGGCAAAAAGGTAGTGGAATAACTTCGCCTGGAAATGCAATTCCTCAGGGTGATTCTTTTGACATTGATTATGTTGCTCACGAAATGGGACATCAAATGGGAGGAAACCACACATTTACCTTTTCTACTGAAAATAATGCTGTAAACGTTGAGCCAGGTTCTGGTTCTACAATTATGGCTTATGCTGGAATTACAGGAACTACTGATGTTCAAGCACATTCTAATGATTATTATTCTTATGCGAGTATACAACAAATTCAAACAAATTTAGCAACTAAATCTTGTCCAGTAACTACGGCTATAACTCATGGAGCACCAGTTATGAATGCTGGAGTTGATTATACAATACCAAAAGGAACTCCCTTTAAATTAATTGGTTCTGGTACTGATTCAGGAAGTAGTGTAATAACTTATTGTTGGGAAGAAAGTGACGACGCTACAATTTCATCAGTTGCAGCAACGGCAGCAACAGCAAGTTTTCCATCTGCAACTAAAACTAACGGTCCAAATTTTAGATCATTTAGTCCAGTTTCTGTTCCGTACAGATATTTTCCTTCTTTGCAAACGGTTTTAGGGAATACACTTTCTTCAACTTGGGAAGCTACTTCAACAGTCGCAAGAGCTTTAAATTTTACTTTAACAGGAAGAGACAATGTTGTTGGTGGTGGTCAGACAGGAAAAGATGCAATGATTGTAACTGTAGGAACAACAGGGCCGTTTGATGTTACATCACAAGCTGTTTCGGGAATTTCTTGGACACAAGGCTCAACTCAAACGGTTACATGGACAGTTAATGGCACAACAGCTTTGGTTGGTTCTACAAATGTTGATATATTATTATCAACTGATGGCGGATTGAATTTTGGAACTACATTAGCTTCAGCAGTTCCAAATAATGGAAGTGCATTAATAACAGTTCCAAATATTGCTGCAGCATCTTGTAGAATTATGGTTAAACCAACTGGTAATATTTACTACGATATTAATCCAGTAACTTTTTCAATTGGATACGATTGTTTCGGATTTACAGTAACTCCTAATTTAGCAATTGCAGATGGAACAGCTGCAAATGTGGGTGGAGCAATTGCTTCAACTACAAATAATTATGTTCCAAATATTACAATAAATAATTTGAAATTAAGATTTAATACTAATCATACGTGGATTGGAGATTTGGTACTAAAATTAAAGCATCCAGATGGTACTTCAGTTACTTTTTGGAGTAGAGGTTGTAATAACCCCCAAAATTCAGGTATTAATGCTATTTTTTATGACGGTGCACCAGTTGCAGTTTGCGGAAGTCCTACAACAGGAGATATTCAGCCAGCTACTTATTCTGCAACAGCAGCTACACCAACATCTTTTGCTGTATTTAATGGAAAAACATCTAGTGGCACATGGACTTTAACGGCTCAGGACATGTATAATGGTGATTCGGGTACTATTGTTTCATGGGGAATAGACTTTGGATGTACATTAGAAACAGAGAACTTTGGTTTGGAAAATTTTTCAATATTTCCAAACCCAAACAACGGTACTTTTACAGTTAAATTTAATACAACATCTTCAAATGACGTATCTATTTCGGTACATGATATGAGAGGAAGAGAAATATTTTCAAAATCTTATCAGCATAATGGATTTTTTAATGAAAATATGCAATTATCAGGAGTTCAATCTGGTGTTTATTTAGTAAACGTTCAAGATGGTAATCGAAAAGAAGTTAGAAAAATTATAGTTGAATAAATTTTATTGATTTAATTTAGGCCTCATTTATGAGGCCTTTTTTGTGATTTTTAATATTTTTTTAAATTTATTAATTAAAATTAACTTAATATTTGTTAAATATTTTAAAAATATTTTATAAAATCAAATTTTATTTTACATTTGGTTAATTTTTCAAATAACAATCCCCAAAAAAAATGTACAAACAATTACTATTTACCATCACATTTGCTCTCTTTTGCCTAAATGTGAATTCACAAAATAAAAGCTATTGGACTGAACGGAATCAGAATATTGATAAAATTATTACTGATAAATCGGTATCGAGAAACGATTTTCCAAAACAATTTAAATTATTTGAATTAAATATCAATCTCTTAAGACAAGAATTATTTTCGGTTGTGGATAATCAATTTGGAAAACATTTTACAATAATATCTTTGCCAAATGCTGATGGACAAATTGAGCAATTTGAAGTGAATGATGCTTCCAATTTTGATGCTGAATTACAATCAAGATTTCCTGAAATTAGAGCGTATTCAGGGAAAGGAATTACAGATAAATATGCAACATTAAAGTTGAGTATTTCTCCACAAGGAATTCAAACCATGATTTTTAGAACTGATAAAGAAAATGAATTCATTGAGGCCTATTCTCAAGACCATAATGTTTATGCGGTTTTCAATTCTCAAAGAAATAAAAAAAATTCAAATTGGAGTTGTTCGACTGACGACAATAAATTAGCATTAGACTTAAATTCTCAAATAGTAAATACTAACAGATCTAGTGCGGGCCAATTAAAGACTTTGCGTTTGGCACTTTCATGCAATGCAGAATATTCAATTTATTTTGGAGCTACTAGCGCAACACAAGTTGCTTTAGTTTTAGCAGCTTTTAATGCAACTTTAACAAGATGTAATGGGGTTTATGAAAAAGACTTAGGTATTCACATGAATTTAGTTGCGAGTTCTACCAACGTAATTTATTATGTTGCCAGTACCGATCCTTATTCTACATTATCAAAATGGAATGCTCAATTGCAAAACACTTTAAGTTCTACTTTAACTGGAGCAGGAACATCATTAGCAGTAAATAATGCTGCTTATGACATTGGTCACATGTTTGGAAGTACAGGAGGTGGAGGAAATGCTGGTTGTATTGGTTGTATTTGTGTTGATGATACTTCAAGTACAACTGATTTGAATAAAGGTTCCGGGATTACCTCTCCTAGTAATGGAGTTCCTCAAGGCGACTCCTTTGATATAGATTACGTAGTTCATGAAATGGGGCATCAAATGGGAGCAAATCACACTTTTTCTAATTCAAATGAAGGATCAGGTGTAAGCAAAGAAGTAGGTTCAGGGATTACGATTATGGGCTATGCAGGTATTACAAGTCAGGATTTATGTCCGCATTCGATAGATATTTATCATGAAGCTTCAATTGAACAAATTCAAAGTAATTTAGCTACTAAAACATGTCCAGTTACAACTCCGTTAACCGATAATGCAACCCCTGTTGTTCAGGCTGTTAGTAATTTTACTATTCCAAAAAGTACTCCATTCGTACTTACTGGAGCTGCTACAGATGCAAATGCTGCAGATGCTCTTACTTATTGCTGGGAACAAAATGATGATGGTGGTTCCTCTACAGGCACAAATAGTAGTGCAAAAATCACTAAAACTGTTGGTCCAAATTTCTTGTCATGGAGCCCAACTGCATCACCATCAAGATATTTTCCTAAATTATCTTCAGTAATTGCAAATTCCAATACAACAAGTCAAGTTGGTGGTGATACAGGAATGTTGTCAGAAGCTTTAAGTTCAGTTACTAGAACATTAAATTTCAGATTAACTGTTAGAGACAATGCACCATATAGTCCAACAGTTCCTATAAAGGTTGGTCAAACTGCTTATACCGATATGGTTGTTAATGTTACTTCAACAGCGGGTCCATTTTTAGTAAGTTCTCCAAATACTGCGGTATCTTGGGAAGCTGGAACAAGTCAAGCTGTTACTTGGGATGTTGCTGGAACAACCGCCAATGGTGTAAATGCCACTAATGTAGATATTTTTTTATCGACAGATGGTGGTTTAACTTATCCAATTCAATTGGCTACAATGGTTGCAAACAATGGTAGTTCAAGTATTACTGTACCGGATAATATAGGCACAACAAACAGAATAATGGTGAAAGGATACAACCATATTTTCTTTGATATTTCCAATACAAATTTCAGTATTACACCTTCTTTAGGAATTGCCAATAATTCATTAGCTAATTTTGCATTGTATCCAAATCCAAATAAAGGAAATTTCACGGTACAATTCAATTCAACCTCTGATAAGGAAGTCTCGATTTTAGTTCACGATATGAGAGGAAGAACAATTTTGAATAACAAATACAGTAATACTGGATTGTTTTCTCAAAACGTACAACTTAATCAAGTTCAATCTGGAGTTTATCTTGTTACGGTTCAAGACGGCGATAAAAAAGTAGTTAAGAGAATTATTATTGAATAATATTTTCTCAATATTTTATATGAAAAAGGGATTGTTTTTATAACAGTCCTTTTTTTAATTTAATTCAACTATATTTTAGAAGATTTTGTTTCAATGTTTGGTCGTGCATATTCAAATCGATCTACTAATTTTGGCAAACAATAACCATCTGAACCATTTATTGCAACGACATTTCCCTTGTCAAGTTGCAACCAACCATCTTTGTGTTCCATATTTTCATTATAATAAATGTGTTCTATAGATGCTATTATGTGAATTGTGTTATTCTCCTTGATGTAATATTCGTTCAAATATTTACAATACAACTGAACGGGACTTCCTTTTACAAATGGTATTTTTAGGTCGTTTTTAAATTCTTCTTCAAGATTGGTTTTGTCAAATTCTGAAATCCCATTTTCGTAATTTGCTGAGGTATGATGGGCATCTATAATCATTGTTGAGGTAATGTGGTTGACAGTAAAATAACCAATATCTTTCAAGTTTGTATAAGTATCTCTTGGAACTGTCGTTGGGCGAACAATAAAACCCAAGAGTCCTGGATTGCTTCCAAGGTGCGTGATACTACTAAAAACAGCTACATTTGAAATGCCTTCTTTAGAAATTGTTGCTATTAAATTAGCAGATTTATAACCTGTACAAGAATTCATCAGATTGATTCGTTCTATTTTTTCCATCTGTGAAATGTCGTCACGGGTAATGTATTTCATAAAATTATATTTCTACAAAGATAGCTTTGTTTAGGCATTTATTAAATTAATTAAACAATATTTTGTGATTTTTTGATTTAGGATGGTTTTTATAATAATTTGATAAAATTCACCACAAAGATTTTCATTAATGATATATTTATAAAAATCGACATTTAATCTTTTAATTTAATGGAATTTGTATGGAATTACTTAAATTTGTACACTTATATTTATACACTTTTTGATGCAAAAGTCACTCAAAATTGCAATCGTTGGTTCTGGTTTAGTTGGATCGCTATTGGCAATTTATCTCAAAAAAGCAGGTCACACTGTCCATGTTTATGACAGAAGTCCCGATATTCGTAAAATTCGATTTTCTGGGCGTTCTATAAATTTGGCAATGTCAAATCGAGGTTGGAAAGCTCTTGACGGCGTCGGAATTGGTGACGAAGTTAGAGAAATTGCTATTGCAATGGACAAACGTGCAATCCATCTTGGCGACAAGCTTAATTTTCAAAATTACGGTCAAGAAGGACAAAGCATCTATTCAATTTCAAGAGGGGCGCTGAACAGAAAAATGATTGATTTGGCAGAACAAGCAGGAGCAGAATTCTTTTTTGAACAGAAAATTTGGGATGTTACCTTATCAGATGCAACCTTACATATTGGCGAAGAAGAGCGAGGCGAGTGGGAAGAATTGAAGTTTGATATGGTTTTTGGTGCAGATGGTGCTTTTTCAAGAATTCGACACAGGATGCAACGTCAAAGTATGTTCAACTATTCACAAGAATTTTTAAATACAGGTTATAAAGAATTGAATATCCCTCCAAATCCAGATGGAACACATAAATTAGATAAAAACTCCTTCCATATTTGGCCTCGAGGGGAATACATGTTAATTGCTTTGCCTAATTTAGACGGCAGTTTTACCTGCACTTTATTTATGCCTTTTGAAGGAGAAAATTCGTTTGCCTCTTTAACAGATAGAAAATTGGTTGAAGCATTTTTCGAGAAAAACTTGCCCGATACCATTGATGTAATTCCAAATTTAACCGAAGATTTCTTTGCAAATCCAACGAGTACTTTGGTTACAATGAAATGTTTTCCTTGGACGTATGAAGATAAAGTTGCTTTAATTGGTGATGCTTGTCATGCAATTGTGCCGTTTTATGGTCAAGGAATGAATGCAGGTTTTGAAGATATTTCGGTTTTATATGAGTTGATGAATCAATATGGCGACGATTGGAAAACTATTTTTTCTGAATATGAAAAATCTCGAAAACCCAATGCCGATGCTATTGCCGAATTATCGTATCGTAATTTTATGGAAATGAGTTCGAAAACTGCCGATGAAAAATTTCTTTTACAGAAAAAAATTGAAAAACATTTTGCAGAGAAACATCCTAAAAAATGGTTGCCGTTATATGACAGAGTAACATTTAGCCACCGCCCTTATTCGGAAGCTTTGGCAATTGGTGATTTTCAAAATGCAATTATGGAAGAAATTCTAAAAATCGAAAACATTGAAAATATTTGGGACAGCGAAGAAATTGAACTTAAAATATTGAAATTATTGGTATAAGATTTAACTAAATATACTGCTCTTCATATTAGAAAATTCAATTATTTTTTGCCGTTCCTATTACTTGTTATGTGTTTAAAATGCATATAAATCACAATTAAAGTCCTGAAGGGTGTTAAATTTTCAAAAGAATTCAATCGTTTTCGATGGTTGAAATTATAATTAATAGGTATATATACTAAATACCCTTAAATTAACGTTTTCGTTTTACGGAACAATTGTAATTTCTCTTAAAAATCTGTTTTTTATTTAATAATATTCAATTATCACAATTAATGATAATTTAATGTAAAAAACATTTTTTTATTTGAACTAAAAAATTAAATTTGCTCCTGCTCAAGTTAGTAGCAACTTTAGAAATCAAAAAATTATTTAAAATTATCAAAAATTAAAAAAAAATGGCAAACGTTAAAAAAGAAGGTGGTTCAAAAGTAGGAGGTATGATCTCAGGAATCATAATTGTTGCATGTATATTTGTTGGTTGGGTAGTTTGGTCTCAAATTATGGGTTCACCTGCAAATTTTGAAGGTGGAGATATTGAAAAAGGACATCCGTTAAATACTTTGGGACAAGTTTACAAAGGTGGATTTATAGTTCCTGTATTATTAGGAATGTTATTGATGGTACTTGTTTTCTCAATTGAAAGATATTTTGTAATTGCTAAAGCAGCTGGAAAAGGAAATCTTGATGCTTTTATGAAAATAGTTCAAGGTGATATTAAAGAAGGTAAAATCGAAGATGCAATCAGTCAATGTGATAAACAACAAGGTTCAGTTGCAAATGCAATTAAATCAGCGTTAGTTAAATATCAAGATGTGAAAAAAGAAGGTTTCAACAGTGAAGAAGCTTCTGAATTAATTCACAAAGAAATTGAAGAGATTACTTCTCTTGAAATGCCAATGTTAGAAAAAAATATGACTATCATTTCTTCTTTAGTTTCTTTAGGAACACTTGGAGGTTTGTTAGGAACTGTATCTGGGATGATTAAAGCGTTTGGTGCTTTGGCTTCTGCTGGAACTCCAGATCAAGCAGCTCTTGCAGTTGGTATCTCTGAAGCTTTGATTAATACAGCTACAGGTATTTCTACTTCTATTACAGCTATTGTGGCTTATAACTTCTTTACTTCTAAAATTGACGATTTGACTTACTCTATTGATGAGGCAGGTACAACAATTGTAAATACTTACAGAAAATTCAGAGGTAGCTTGAAACAATAATTTTTGATTTTTAAATCAAATAATATATAAAATAATGGCTAAAATAAAAATGAAAAAAAAGTCAACATCGACGGACATGACCGCGATGTGTGATGTAGCTTTCTTATTGCTTACTTTCTTTATTTTGACAGCTACAGCGAAAGTGCCTGAGGCATTGCCTGTAGATACGCCTGCTTCAACAGTGCAAACAAAATTGCCTGAAACAGATTTGGCAACGATTACTATAGGAAAAGGAAAAGTTTTTTATGACCTTAAAGGAAGAGAAGTTCGAAAAAGAACACTTCAATTGATGGGTGATAAATACGGAATTAAATTCACGCCAGATGAAATGGATAAATTTGCTTTAATGGAAGGATTTGGCGTGCCAATTCAAAGTTTAAGTCAGATTATTGCAATGAAAGCTGCAGATAGATCCAAGGCGGAACAGCCAGGAGTTCCTAAAGATTCATTGGACAACCAATTGAAAGAATGGATTTACAATTCTCGTATTGCGAATATTGAAACCAACGATAAAGAATTGCAAATTGCTATTAAAGGAGATGCAAAAGAAGAATATCCAGCAATTCATAAAGTAATGGATATTTTACAAGACCAAAAAATCAATAGCTTTAGTTTGGTTACTGGTTTGAGAGGAAAAGATTTTTAATTAAAAAAGAGACACTAAAATGGCTGAATTAAATACCGGCGACGGTGGAGGCGGAAAAGGTGGGAAAGTAAGAAGTAAAAAGCAAAATTCAAAAGTAGATTTAACTGCTATGGTGGATTTAGCGTTCTTGCTAATCACATTTTTTATGCTTACCACAACGTTGTCAAAACCACAATCGATGAGCTTGGGGTTGCCAGATAAAGACGATGATCCTACTAAAAATAAGGACGTTAAAGTTGACGAAAATCGAACAATGACTATTTTGTTGGGAGATAATGACAAATTAGTACGTTACGTTGGTTTGTTAGCAACACCAGTATCTGGAGGAGCGCCTAAAGATTTTGTATATGGAAAAGAAGGTATCAGAAAAGAACTTATTGAAAGAAAAGCAAAAGTTCTTGAATATACTGGAAACAAAGCCAAAGGAATTATTGTTATCATCAAGCCAAGTAAGAAATCCAATTACAGAAATTTGATAGATATATTAGATGAAATGGCAATTGTAGATGTACCAACGTATGCAATTGTTAACGATTTTTCGCCTGAAGAAACAAAATTGTTAGAAGGAAAATAAGAGCAATCTTAGTACCCAATAACCTAATAATTAAGAAAAATGAAACGCCCACAACAATTGTTTTTGAAATTCAAAAGTATAACTAAGGCGTCCCATCTTCCGTTAAAAATAAATAAAATATACAGATGAAATTAGATATTTTAAAAGACCAATGGCTTGAAATTGTTTTCGAAGGACGAAATAAGGTTTATGGCGCTTATGAATTAAGAAAATCAAATCCTAAAACTACTGTAAGAGCACTTATAATAGGTTCGGTACTTTTTGGTTTTGCCATAGCAGCGCCATTACTTATCAATATGATACCAAAAGGTAATGATGATACAACCTTAGACACAAAAATAACTACGGTAAAATTACCGCCAAAGCAAAAACCTTTAGAGAACATACCGCCACCGCCACCGCCACCACCAAAAGTAGATCAAGTGAAATTTGTGAAACCAGTTGTTGCAAAGGCAGATGAAGTTACGGAAGAGCCACCAAAAATTGTTGATATTAAAGACAAAAAAATTAGTGATGTAACTGTTAAAGGCGATCCAGATGCTGAATTAACTGTTGAACCTGTTGGAAATGGACCAGCTGATATTGTTGATGATAATAATATTTACAACACAGCAGGAATTGAAGTAAAACCAGATTTCCCAGGAGGAATGGCTAAATTCTACAAATATGTAGGAAATAACTACAGAACACCAGAAGAAGAAGGTCTTGCAGGAAAGGTTTATGTAACGTTTGTTGTAGAAAAGGATGGTTCGTTAACGGATATTAAAGTAGTAAGAGATATTGGATTTGGAACAGGAAAAGAAGCAATTCGTGTTTTGAAATCGTGTCCAAAATGGAATCCAGGAGAGCAAAATGGTAAGAAGGTGAGAGTACTTTATTCTCTACCGATTACTATTCAATCTGCAGAATAATGTTGAATAAATCAACTGAGAATAAAGAGAAGAAATCGCTAAAAGAGCGGTTTTTTCTCGTTATAGGAATGGTCTTTTTTGTTGCCTATCTGGCAATGGGACTGACAATCATCTTTTGGAAAAACTTTCCGTTTGAGATGAAGCCTGGTTATAGAATTGCTTTTGGAGTAGTTCTAATCGCATATTCTTTTATTCGGTTTTTCCGAATCATAAACGACAATAAAGAGTAGGTTATGAAAAAGTTTGCACTAATTCCGTATGTATTTTTTTTAGGTTTTATTATAGTGTTTTTTGCGTGTAATCAAACTAACAAACAAAAAAGCAATAACGAAACCATTCTGAAGGGTTCAACTTCTATTTTAGTTGATGAAACATTATTGCCAATTATTGAAGATCAAGTTGAAGTTTTTGAAAGCCTTTATGCTGGATCTAAAATAAAGTTGATTGCAAAATCAGAATCAGAATCTGTTTTAGCATTAGCAAAAGACACTTCTAAGATAGCCATTCTTTCAAGAAAGCTAAATCCTGAAGAAGAAAAAGTTTTTGAAAGTAAAAAAATTACGCCAAGAACGACCGTCTTTGCTATTGATGCAATTGCATTTATTTCAAATAAAAGAAATAAAGACACTTTAGTTGCGTTACAAGATGTAGTGGACTTTATGAAAGGCAAATCAAATTCTACTATTAAAGGATTGGTTTTTGACAATCCAAATTCAAGTACCGTTCGCTATATGAACGAATTGTCGGGACTAAAAGAAATGCCTTCAAAAGGAATTTTCTCTTTTAAAACCAATGAAGAAGTGATACAATTTGTTTCAGAAAATGACGGAATGATTGGAGTTGTAGGTGTAAATTGGTTGATGCAACCTTCACTGAAAATGCAGCCAATCGTGGATGATGTTAATTTAATTAGCGTAAAAGGAATTGGGAAATCAGCCTATTATGCGCCAACACAAAACAACCTTGCAGAAGGTAAATATCCTTTGGCACGTGATTTGTATATCATAAATTGTCAAGGTTATTCTGGCTTAGGAATGGGTTTTGCCTCTTTCATCGCTGGAGATATTGGTCAACGAATCATCCTGAAATCGGGATTGTTGCCAATAAAAATGCCTGGTAGAAATATCAAAACCAGAAAACAATTAGAAAACAAGAATAAATAATAAATTACAACAAGATGAACAAAGTTAAAATTTTTAGTATTGCTTTATTGACTTCAGTAACACTCAGCTATGCTCAAGATTTAGATCAGGCAAAGAAAACAATTGACGCAGAACAATTTGAAAAAGCCAAAGGAATTCTAAAATCAATTATCAATACCAATCCTGACAATGGAAAAGCAGCATTTTTATTAGGCTCGGTTTATCTTACTCAAAATATTGCTGACTCAGCAAAAATTTATTTCCAAAAAGGATTGGTTTCTAAATTAGATTCAAAATTCAATTATATTGGATTAGGTCAAATGGATTTGGACGATAAAAATGCTGTTGCTGCCGAAGCCAATTTTGCGTTAGCAACAAAAGATATAAGAAAAAAAGATTCGGAACAATACGTTTATATTGCGAAAGCCTATATGAATGCCAACACGCCAGATTACAAAAAAGCAATCGACGTTTTAAACAAAGCTAAAATTGCTAATCCGTTAGATGCTAATGTTTTAATGGCTTTTGGAGATGCGTTTTATGGCGATAAAAATCAAAATGATTCCTACAAAGCCTACCGTGATGCCTTTGATACCGACCCAACTTTAATTAGAGCAAAAATGCAATTGGGCGTTTTGTTGAAAGGCGCAAGAGCATTTGCGGAAGCGGTAAAAGCCTACGATAATGTGGTCGCTACCAATCCAGAATACGGCCCAGTTTACAGAGAATTGGCTGAAACGTATTACTATTGGGGAAATAATGACTTGAAAAACTACAAAGAATACATCGGAAAAGCATTGGCATTTTATGAAAAATATATGAGCTTGACCGATTATTCATTGACTTCTCGTATGCGTCACGCCGACTTTTTAATTCTTGCAAAAGACTATAAAGCGTTGGAAGTTGAAGCCAATAAAATGAAAGAATTGGACAAAGTAAATCCAAGAATCTTCCGTTATTTAGGCTATTCTTCTTATGAAAACGGAAATGTAGATGCTGCAATTTCAGCGTTAGAAAATTTTATTGCAACGCCTACAAACAAGATTATCGCAAGAGATTATCTTTATTTAGGTCTTGCAAAAATGAAAAAAGCCAACAATCTTGAAACGAAAGTTGTCGATGTTGTAGCTTTTGAAGCAGGAGTTTCACAGTTGAAAAAAGCCGTGGAAATGGAAATTACGATGACCAACGATTTAAGTGAAGTTGGAAAAAAATTCTACGAGCAAAAATTATTCAAGGAAGCCGCTGCCATCTATGAAATCGCGGTTACCAACGTAAATTCTAAAAATTATTTGCTTGACAATTTCTATTTAGGGAACTCATTATACTATAACAACACCAAAAAAGACGTTGTAAAACCGGATCCAATTCAGTTGCAAAAAGCCGATATCGCTTATGGAAATGTGATTACCGCTTCGCCTTCAACGCAAGATGCGTACATTTTCAGAGCCAGAACGAACAATTTGCTTGAAAACGACGAAATGATAATCAAATATTACCAAGAATACATCGATATTGTAACTGCAAAAGGCGAGGAAGAACTGGCTAAACCAGCTGTAAAAACCAAATTTATCGAATCCTACAATGCAATCGCTGCGGCGTATGCCAACACCGATAAAGTAAAAGCAAAAGAGTATTTCGCAAAAACTTTGGCTTTAGACGCTACAAACGAGTACGCAATTCAGTCATTGAAAACACTGAAATAAAATATTATTTATATAAGCAAAGCCGATAGTTTCAAAGCTATCGGCTTTTTTTTGGAGCGAAAATTTTGGCTTTTCGAGAATTGACAGTTCCTGCTGTCCGTTATATCCCTGCTAAAAAGCAGGGGATACCACTTCCATCAGGGCTAAAGAATTTTACTTGGCTTCTCGATTAATTGTACAAATCTAAATTCTGTATTTTCAATCATAATTCTTAATCTTAAATCGCAATTCAACAATCTTAAATCCTATTTTTCACTACCTTTGCAACCTATTTTAAATTAAAAATGCTCAAAAAAGAAACACAAATAGCCGTCGAAAAAGGATTAATGCTTCCTTTAATGGAAGAATTCTACACAATTCAAGGCGAAGGATATCACACGGGAACTGCTGCCTATTTCATACGAATTGGAGGTTGCGATGTAGGTTGTCATTGGTGTGATGTCAAAGAAAGTTGGAATGCCGAATTACATCCGCCCACAAATACCGATTTGATTGTCGAAAATGCTTCTAAATATTCTGAAACTGTTGTGGTAACTGGTGGCGAACCGTTAATGTGGGATATGACCGCATTGACTCAAAAGCTAAAAAAGAAAAATCTAAAAGTACATATTGAAACTTCTGGAGCTTATACATTATCAGGAACTTGGGATTGGATTTGTCTTTCCCCAAAGAAAAATAAATTGCCAACGCAAACGGTTTACGATAATGCCAATGAGTTAAAAGTGATTATTCACAACAAACACGACTTTATATTTGCCGAAGAGCAAGCCGAAAAAGTAAACTCAAATGCCATTCTATTTCTTCAGCCAGAATGGAGCAAAAAAGAAGAAATGACACCGCTAATTGTAGATTATGTTATGAATAACCCGAAATGGCGTGTTTCATTGCAAACGCATAAATACCTAAATATCCCATAAAATGATAAAAAAAATCTCTTTATTTCTGTTTTTATTAATTTCAATTGCTACCTTTTCACAAGAAAGTGAACTTTTGTCTGAAACTGATGATGTGAATGCTCCAGATGTGATTAAACCATTGTTTAATGAAGGTGGAATGGATAAGTTTTATGAATTTGTTAATCAACAATTCGATTTTTCTAAAATTTCTAAATCAGCAACTATTGTAGTTTCATTTTCAATAAATACTTTAGGAGAAATAAAAAACATTAGAGTTTTAGATTTTCCAGATATTGAATCGGCAACAGAAATTATAAGAGTAATACAGAAAGCACCAAAGTGGGAACCTGCAAAACGTGCTGGAAAACCATTTGAGGTTAAATTAAAAATGCCCTTTAAATTTACTATAAAAGAATCCATTAAGCAAGAACCAGTAAAAACAACCGAAAACACATTTTCAACGGCAAACGGAATAGAAAGTAAACCAAGTTTTGTTGGTGGTATGGGAGGTTTCTACGAATTCATTGCTAAGAATTACAGAACTCCAGATGTACAAGGTCTTAAGGGGAAAGTAGTTGTAAGTTTTGTTGTTGAAAAAGATGGAAGTATTGTTGAAGTAAAAGTAATAAAAGATTTAGGCTATGGAACAGGAGCAGAGGCAATTCGGGTTTTGAATTTATCTCCTAAATGGAAGCCGGGACTGCAAGATGGAAAACCTGTTAGGGTAATTTTTTCTCTACCAATCACGATTCAAGCTACACGATAATCGAAATTCTACAAAGTTAATCTCGCTAAATAATCATAATGTTCGCCTTCCAAAACTAATTCGCATTGCAACCCATTGGTAATAGCCGCATTTTGCAACGTGTTATAATCCATATACAGCCAAGGAAAAGGCGCTTCTTTTTCGCCTTTATAGGTAATGGTAAACTCTAATTCGCCATAATATTTATCACCAGCAATCCATTTTCCACCGTCCTCATCTTCGTCAAACATATAAATAATATCCGAGGAATCAATTAGGATTTGACCATTTTCAGCCAATAAAGATTTTAGTTTTTGAAGGCAATTCGAAACATTTTCTAATTTTCCAAAAATCCCTGTTCCATTCATTAATAGAAAAATAGTATCAAATTTTTCATCGGTTTCAAAACGCAATATATCTTCAACTTTTGCATTTGAAACACCTCTTAATTTACAAGCTTCAATTGCTTTTTCAGAAATGTCAATTGCAGTAACAGCTAATTTTTTTTCATTCTGCAAATACAAACTATGACTTCCAGCGCCACAACCAACATCCAAAACCTTTCCTTTGGCAAGCAAAAGTGCTTTCTGCTCTAATATTGGCATTCCAGAAAAATCCCGAAATAAATAGTCAACCAACATTTCATCTTCTTCAGAAATGGTAGTTTCGGTAATTAAATCCTGGGGAGAATTATTAGTTTGAAAATCAAGAATGGCTGTTCCGAAAAGGTCTTTCATGGTCATTGCGAGGTACGAAGCAATCGCTTCTTAATTATAGTTATTAATATATAAGTTTGTTACTTTTGTGGTTCCAACTTTAAACTTTAAACTTGAAACAAATTCTAAACGCACTTCCTAAAGAAGCCAAAGATAAGCATATCGAAAACAAAAAGTATTTCGATAAGCTAAAAAAGAAAACGCCCAAGAATTTAGATTACATAATGCAGGATTTGCACAACGCCGAATTCAAAAAAACCGATTGTTTGAAATGCGCGAATTGTTGTAAAACTACAGGGCCTCTTTTCACATCGGCAGATATAGAAAGGGTTTCCAAGTATTTGCGTCAAAAACCACAACAATTCATCGATCACTATTTGCAAATTGATGAAGACAAAGATTATGTTTTGCAAAGCGTTCCGTGTACGTTTTTAGACAATGAAAATGCGTGTATGATTTATGATGTGCGACCAAAAGCGTGTAGAGAATTTCCTCATACCGACCGTAAAAAATTCCAACAAATCTCGGAATTGACCTTGAAAAATGTCGCTATTTGCCCCGCAGCATTTAATATTGTTGAGGAAATGAAAAAGAAAATGCCGTTATAAGTAAGTCGAAAGTTTTAATGTCGTAAAGTCAAAAGTCTTGAAAAAGTAAAAAACTATTAAAAATCATTATTATGAAAAACACCATAGTATTTCTATTATTTATTTGCCACTTTTCCTATTCTCAAACCGTCGAATTTATAACAAAAAACGACACGCTTCAAAAGCCCAAATACCAACAATTTATTTGTATTAATGATGCTACAGATACTGCGGGATTAATAAAAGTAGCACGAATTAAAGTTTCTGGAAGTATAGAAAATCCAATATTACTTTTTCTAACAATTAAAGCAGAAGTTCAAAAACTTGGAGCAAATTCATTTAGATTTATCAATTTTAAAAAAAATGAAGACAATTCAGCGGAATTAATATTAGATGTATATTTCAGTACTGACGAAATTTTAGAAACCAATTTTAAAAACATTCCAAAAAACAAAATATATATATTTGGGGATGATAATTTGTTAAAAACCAAATCTCAAAATTATAAAATTGATGGGGTAAAGTATGAAATTGGCTCTGGACAGTTTAAAGAATTTTCAGTAAAAGTTGGAGAAGAATTGAAGATTAATAAAGGTGGGTTTACAGGAATGACAATTTGGATAAAAGGAATTGAAGATAAATCAAGTACTTTTATTAATTTTTCAGGGGCAAATGTTACTGGAGGATCTTATAATCCCTATAATAGGGGAGTTGGAATTTCTATTAATACGGGCTTTATCAATAAAATGGAACCCAATATTGCTTTGTTTTTATTGAAAATTTTCAAAGAGAAATAGTGCAAATAGTTTCATCAGGAGTTATTTTAATTTTAATAAATAAATTTTCTAACTTTAATTTGCAATTCAATTCTGTTTCCTATCTTTGCAATCTAAATTTAGAGGAAAAATTTGAACTGATTGCAACCTCGTTAAAAAAATGCTAAAGCAGAAATTATCTCCTTTATCATTCCCGCAATCCTTTTTTTTCTCGCTTAATTAAAAAATTAATTATTATGGCTTATTTATTTACGTCAGAATCTGTGAGTGAGGGACATCCTGATAAAATTGCAGATCAAATTTCAGATGCATTAATCGATAACTTTTTGGCTTTTGACCCAGAATCAAAGGTAGCTTGCGAAACTTTAGTAACAAC
>CANFVB010000018.1 GCA_947450355.1 Bacteroidota bacterium | reverse complement strand
GGTCTCTAAATCCGAAGACTTATACCCCTCGACTTGCATGTGTTAAGCCTGCCGCTAGCGTTCATCCTGAGCCAGGATCAAACTCTTCATCGTATAATTTTATAACTTATTTGACTAAAGTGACTCAAGGAAATTTTATTCTAACTTTTTACTCTCATTCTTTTGTTCTGATTTGCATCAGAACGGCTGTCAATTCAATATGTCTAGGAACGTGTTATTGTTTTTTGTTGTGACAAGTCTCGACTTGTCAGTACCAACCCTATTGGGTTAGCGGGTGCAAAAGTACAACTTCTTTTTAATCTCGCAAGGTTATTAGAAAGTTTTTTTAAAGAAAGTTTTAACCACTCTTTTTTAACTCTTTTTATTCTCACTACAACTATTTTAAGAACTTGCTTCCCGTTAGGGTCGGCAAAGATAACTAATTTTTAAAACCTCACAAATTTTTTGACTTTATTTTTTAAAATCTTTAATACGTTTCAGACTTTCAAATTGCAAATCTCTGTTTCAATGCGGGTGCAAAAGTAGTGAGTAATTCCGCTTTTACAATGCTTTTTTTAAGTTATTTTTGATTTATTTTGTAAGTCGTTGAATATTGGCAAGTTGGGATATGAAAAAAAGAAAGTGATTCTACTATAATAAGAGGTTTAGGTATCGATTTCACAAATTACTCTTCAACTTTTTCCTTTTTCTTATTCACATTACTAGCATGTCTTCCACTTCCTCCTGCATTGTCTAAAATACCTTTTTCAGGACTTAACGTTTTTAACGCAATTTGCAAACGGGAATATGCTGAACTGGCTTCTTTGTTATCAGCATAATTTACAACTAACTTTTCTTCAAATGGAGCATTATTCATATCAAAAAGTTCTCCCTCACGATTTAATTTCCACTTGGCTTCCCGAACGTACCACTTATTTCCTAATTCAATGAAAATCCATTCTCTCGGATTTCCTTTCTTTCCCATTAATTGAGGTAGGAAACTTCGTCCGTCTAATATATTCTTTGTTGGTAATTTTGCCCCAGCCAAATCTGCAAACGTTGGCAAGATATCGCTTGAATCAATTAATAAATCATTCACTTTTCCCGCTTCAATAACTCCTGGCCAGTTGGCAATTGTAGGCACTAAACTACCACATTCTAACATGGTTCCCTTTTTACCCGAAAGTGCTTTCCCACCTATTGAACTTCTTTCTGCGTACTGACTTGCTGTTCCATTATCGCCCATAAAAACGATTAGTGTATTTTCTCTTAATTTTAAATCATCAAGTGTGCTTAAAAGTTTCCCTACCAACTTATCCATATAAGCAATATTGTCCGCATATAAATCACTTCCGGGTTTGCTGTCAGGTGTTCGCTGAATTAATGCATGAACGTGAACCATTGAATAATATAGGAAAAAAGGTTTGTCCTTGTTTGTTGTAATAAAATCAACCAAATGCTTGTGCATCAAATCGGGCATGTATGTTATTGAATCTAGTTTTTTATTCACTCCATTTTCAATATAATTTTCTGATTTCTTTTTTTCGGTTGCCCAATAATCACCACTTCCTTGAAACGTAATATAATCATCAAAACCAAAATCTTTAGGCGTTAATCCAAACTGGCTCCATTTCCCTACCATGGCAGTAGCATATCCCTCTGGTTTTAAAACTGTCGGTATCAAAACCTCATTCTCTGGTTTTATTTGTCCCACCATATCTTGATTTACAGCACCTGTTCTAAAAGCATAACGCCCCGTTAAAATCATAGCTCTTGAAGGGCCACAAAGTGGAGCTGTATATCCATGAGTAAATCTAATTCCTCCCTTTGCTAATTTATCTATAATTGGTGTTTTGTTATTGTCCGAACCATAGCAACTGACATCTCCAATACCTAAATCATCAGCAAGAATGTAAATAATATTCGGCTTTGAAATGCCATTTTTAACTTTTTTACTTTGTGCAGAAACACTAAAAATAGTTGCAAATGCTACAAATACAAGTGTGAAACGTAATTTATTCATGATTCTAATTATATTAATATGTTAATTCAATGATGTCGGATTGGTAGGTTTTTAAGTCTATTTTTTTTGCCAATGCTTCATATTCAGGATTAGAATATTTTATGGCAGCCAATTTCAATATTTTAATAGTTTCTCCATAACTAATTTTTTGGATTTGCTCATATTCCCACTGTTTTTCATTTTTCAAATACGGAACAATCCAATCCAACGCATTTCTCATGTTTTTACCCTCACTAATTTGCTGGTTCCAAAGTTGAATATTGGCATTTTCAGCTAATTTTGCAATTAAAAAATAACCGAATAAATTCATATTAACATAACCCCAAGATTTAGTTCGAGCCAATTCAAAAGGCTGACTTCCATCCGATTTTAATTGACTTTCCATTCTGTTTTTAAAAATTTCTATCTCTTTTAAAGTTACTTCTGGTCGTTCTGAAAAAAGTGAAAAGGCAATAATTTGTTCGCTATAAAAAGTTCCATGATTATTTTTTGAATCTGCTTCATCTTTCCCGATTGGGCTTTCCAACATCCAAGTTAAATAATCTGAAAACCATTTTTTTAAAGCTTCATGCTCTTCTTTATTCCAATTTGGAGTTTCTTTGATTAAAATCGCAGCATCTAAAACACGGTAAGCATCACGCGTTTCAATAATTCCAGTTCCACGACCTGTATTCAATCCTGGAATTCCTTGACCAAAATTTAGATTTGGATTTTGACGTGTTTCAGCATCTAAAAACCAGGTCTTAATTAATTTCGATGCAAAATTTGCGTATTTATTTTCATGTGTGAAATAGTACGCTAAGGCTAATGTTAATGAGGCATCTTCAACTTTATCTAATTCTTGAGAATCGGTAATATCATAATATGTTGGATTACGAAGTCCGTCTTTTTTGATATACGGCAATCCGTCTGGCTTAGTTGGATCTGGCCACCAATAAGGCCCCGTGCTCATATAATCGTGTTTGTCGCCACTCGGAGGCATTTGTTTTTTATCCATTACTGAATATACATTTGCTTCTTCGAGAATTTTATCTGCTTTTTTCAAAAGCGATTTTAGCGCTCTAACTTTATCAGCATCATTAGCTACAATTAAATCGTAATTTTTCTGCAAGTGTTTTCCATCGATAGCGAGCGTTTTTGGAAAACTACTTGCTACTTCTGTTTTAATTTGTGCTGAAACACAACTTACAAATGAAAGCACAAAAAGTAACGATATGTATTTTATTGGTTTAACCATCTTAAAATTATAAGTATTAAATGTAATTAATTGCAAGTTACTAATCTCCAGATGTTTTCCAATCTAAAGTATCACCTTTTAACCTTCGTAATGCTTCGGCTTCAGTTTTAATTCCTTTATCTCCTTGGTCTAACATCCATTTTTTAAGTTCAGAAACTAATTTAATTTTCACAGATGCAAGTGCTTTGTCATCTGCTAAATTATCCAATTCATAAACATCTTTTTTGATGTTATACAATTCATATTCTGGTCTGTTTCTATACAATTTAGCATGAGCAGCTTGTTTTGGCGTTGTATTTGTTGCTTTCAACCAACTGTTGTACAATTTGTTTTTTGGTTGTGAACCCGAACTTAAAAAAGGTTCATTGAATTGCAAGTTCCAAATCAATTTATAATTATGATCTTGAATGGAGCGAACAGGATAATTATCAGACCCATTTTTAATTCCTCTTGTAGTATGAACTCCATAAACATAGTCACGAACTTCTTTTGGTTTTCCATTTAAAGTAGCATAAAAACTCTTTCCATCCAATTTCATAGTTTCCTCTTTATTTCCTCTTAATGTTTCAGGATTTCCTCCTGCAACTTCAAAAAGAGTTGGAACAACATCAATATATTGTGCTAAAATATCTGTTCTTGTATCTGGTTTGATAACCTTCGGCCAACGCGCTATAAATGCTGATTTTAATCCCATATTATAACAAGTCCATTTTCCAAAAGGCATAGAACTTCCATGTTCGCTGGCAAAAAGAAACAACGTATTGTCTTTGTTTTTCTGTTTTTCAACAATTCTAGTACACGAACCAACAAGACTATCCATGTAGGTAATCTCGGCATAGTATTTCACTAAATCATCTCTAGTTTCTTTGGTGTCAACCATATAAGGAGCGACTGTAATTTTGCTTGCATCATATTGTTTTGCATCGCCTCTATTCCACGGACCATGTGGCTGGTTAGAAGCAACAATCAATAAATACGGTTTTGAAGTGTCTTTATTAATCCATTTTTCAGCATCTGCCAATTCCACATCTTGTCCTTTCCCGTTGTCGCTATTTCTTCCTCCTAAATATTCAAAAGGGAAATTTGCCATTGGCGCATAATGTTGTTTTCCTATCAAAGCCACACGATAACCAATTTTTTTGAAATGCTGAACAACAGAAACAATATTATCATATACTTGAGCATGATTGGGATAACTACCATTTTTTACTGGAAATAATCCAGTATATAAACTTTGACGCGTTGGGCCACACATCGCTGTAGCGTTATTCATATTGTCAAATGACAAACCTTCTTTAGCCAATTTAGCTAAATTGGGAGTATGAACGTCTTTATTTCCATAAGGTTCACAATCAATTGAAGTCATGTCATCAGCTATAAATAACAAAATATCAGGTTTAGATGCTGTAGATTTATTTTTAGCATTTTTTATTACAATTCCGTGATTTGATAAAGTGGCAATAATTGGTTTTTTAGCAATAAATCTTTCAGATAAAGCAGTTGCTAAATCTGTTTTAGAATGCTTCGTACTTAGTTTTTTCGAATCTTTAACTATCTTGTTTTTTTCGAAAGTTGAACTCGAAAGTTGAAAAGACGAGGCTGTAATTATTACTAAACTCGCAAAGCCAATTAGCAATAGTGATTTATTTTTCATGTTGAATTATTTAATCTTTGTTATTTATTTGTTTCTGTAATCGTTGAATTTTCCCAAACCTTAAAATTTCTATAGGCAAAATGAGTCCATTGCATTTGTCGGAATCCGATTTTGCCATCTTCCAATATTTTTCCGTATTTTATTCCATCGTCAGTCCAATCAATAATTTTTCTATCGTCAATATACATTAGGATTTTTCCTTCGTATTTAACTAATTTCATTTTATGAATTGCAGTTGAATTCACTGGAATTCCAATTTCTCCAGTTTGCACTAAATTAAATCCTTTGTTTTTTCTCAAATTAGCGGTTTCCCGATTTGGATTGTCCCGACCATTTGCATAATACGAAATATGATAATCATTCATCGCGCCTTTGGTATAATCTGTAAAGGTCCCAAGTGTTCTTTTGGGCATCGAAACATCAAAAATACTTTCTCCTTTCAGCCCTTTGGCCGCAAAAAAAATAATACATAAACCCGCATCAATTTCTTGATTTTGCGCTTCCCATTCGGCTATGAAATTCCCTGGAAAATCAACAGGACACCAAAAAACGTGATGTCCTTCTTCATTTGGAGAAAAAATATGCATCCAATTATTTTTGAACTCAATTTTTGCTGATCCTTCCAAAGTCCAATCCTTAACCATTTCTGAAGTCGCTAAGGAATTACTATAAAGCAATTTCCCTTTGGTAAATTCTTGAGAATAACCATTGAAAGTTGCCAAAAGAAAAATTGCAAAAAACGCTTTATTTACTGGGTTTCTCATTATCTAATTTTAATGCTCAATTTTATATTCTATGACAATATTAAACAACGGTATTTCACTTAGATTTTTGGTTACATGCACCATTGGCTCTGCAAATTTAACGGTATTGGCAACTTGAATTCCAGTTCCAGGTTTTCCATTTGGAGAGTTTCGAGGATCTGTTAATTGCACTTGATTTAACCGAACTACAACCCTTTGCGCGTGACTGTGCAAGGCTCGTGTATCTCCTGGATTTAGTCTTTCCTCAAAAACTCGGAATTCAGCATCTTCATAAATTACTATGTTTTTTGTTGGTTCAACCCATTCACTTGGTTTTGTCAAAGACGGATGATTTTTTTTTAAAGCAATTTCAAAATAAGAACCTTTCGGTAAATCATAGAATTCATTTTCCAAAAAAACAGCAATTTCTCCCCTTTTTATCTTAATTGTACCGCGATTACTTTTAAATTTTATTTTATCTAATGCAACAATAATCCGTGTTCCAAAATTTGGTGTATTCGCCAAAGTACAAGCTGCTCCATCTCGAAGCACTTTCATATAAGCATTATCTAAAGCAACCGAATCTTTATTTGCAATAGCAAAATTTTCCAAATATATATTTGAAATCGAATTACTATTTGCAGTAGCAATTTCAGCCGTTAACGCAAACAAAAAAATACAAAATAACCTCATCTTCATCAATTAATTAGAAACGCATCTAAATCCTAAATGTTCCATTGAAGAATCTGCCGAACTTTTCATTCTTGCTGAAACACGATAGCCACTACAGTAGGATTCATTACATAAAAACGAACCGCCACGCATCACTCTTTTGGCTACCAAAGGTTCATCGGGATCATAACTTTTTAATGGCCCTTTTGGATTAATGGCAACTTTAATATTTTTGAAGGATTCATAGTACAAATTATTATATTTATCAGCACACCATTCCCAAACATTTCCACCCATATCATATAAACCATAACCATTTGGAGCAAACGATTTTACTGGAGCTGACCCCATAAAACCATCGGTACCTTCATTTTTATAAGGGAAATTTCCTTGAAAAGAATTGCAATGTGTTTTTCCTTCATCTACTCTTTCATTACCCCAAGAATATACATTTTTTACTAATCCCCCTCTTGAAGCATATTCCCATTCGGCTTCTGTTGGCAATCGTTTTCCCGCCCATTTGCAATACGCATTTGCATCGTCCCAACTAATATGAACTACGGGAAAATTCTCTTTTCCAACAATATCACTGTCTTTTCCTTTTGGATGGTTCCAATTTGCTCCATGTGACCAACTCCACCACTGACTATAATCTTGTAAACTTACTTCGCCTTTCGTTGGCACAAATACCAAAGAAGCCGCTTTCAAAGTTTCAGGTTCAGGTTTCGGAGTATCTGATGGCAATTGTTTTTTTAAATCTTCCCAATTAATATCTTTCTCAGCTGTAGTGACATATCCTGTTGCAGAAACAAATTTGGCAAATTGTGCATTGGTAACTTCTGTAACATCCATGAAAAAACCATTCAATTTTACTGCGTGTTTTGGTAATTCATCTTGTCGCGCTTGATCATTATCGCCACCCATACTAAATGTTCCGCCTGAAATCCAAACCATTCCTTCTGGGTTTTTTATGTTGGAATTCGTAACCGTTTTTCCTTCTGTGAAATTAGATTTTGTTTTCACACCAAACCGATTTGGAATAGCTGCGGTACAACAAGATTTTATATTCTTCGTCTTTTTTATAGCTTTCTCTTTTTTAATAGTTGTTTGTTGAGCAGCTATTTTAAAAGGAGTAGTTATAAATAAACTTAGTATTAAAAAAATGACCGAAATATTGTTTTTCATTCTATGATTTTAAATTATTTTATTTCGACTCTAAATTTATAAAATAATTTAGATACTTTCATTTAAACAGCTATTTAACTTGTGATGCAAAAAAAGCAATCATTTTACTTTTTAAGTCTTTAGCTACCGATTTGTATTCCTTTTCATCAACTACATTTATCGTTTCGTTTGGATCTTTATCGTAATCATACAATTCCGTTCCTACAATCAAATCGGCATTAAAAACTTGTGTACTTCTAAAATCATTGGTCATCCAAACGGTATATCGGTATCTTTTATCTCTCAAAGAATAGCCCATCACTTTGGAAGAAGCGTAACCTTGACGTTCGGTTTCACTCTTCGTTCCGCTACGTGGATATTGACTTATAGAATAGTCTTTAACTGATTTTGCCGATTTATTCATTAATGGCTTAAGACTTTTTCCATCTAACACCTCTGGGATTTTCACACCTGCCAAATCACATAATGTTGGAAAAATATCAACAAATTCCGTTGAAGCATTAGTAGTTGAAGCCGCAATTCCTGGCGCAGCAATAATCAATGGAGTTCGGGTTGCTTGTTCAAAATTAGTATGTTTACACCAAAGATTATGATCGCCTAGATGCCATCCGTGATCGCCCCAAAGGATAATAACTGTATTTTCGGTTAAACCTAAAGCATCTAATTTATCTAATAATTTTCCTACCTGTGCATCGGTATAGGAAACTGCAGCATAATAACCGTGTATTAATTCTTGTTGTTTGTCGATTGGTAAAGTCAAACCAAAATCCTTTTGATCGGTAAACGATGTCAAAGGTGGAATATCCGTATATCCTCTAATTTCGCCTGAATTGTGATAGGCAACATCAACACTATTTTTTGATTTCTCTTGAAAAGTGGCTAATGGCATGTCTTCTCTTTTGTATAAATCCCAATATTTTTTTGGAGCTACAAATGGCAAATGAGGTTTTGAAAATCCAACAGCAAAAAAGAATGGTTTTGTATCTGATTTTAATTTTTCTAAAATTTCTAAAGCACGAGAAGCATTTGCTCCGTCATTATAGGCATTATCAGGAACATCGGCACATTCAACTGATGGCTTTACTAATTTTGAAACATAATCGTCCAATTCTTTATCGGCTAAACCTTTTGATTCTCCTTCTTTAGTATATTTCAACGCCAATTCTTTAGTTGCAGGTAATTGATAGGCTCCTAATACTGGCATTCCCGTTTCCTTAGCATAATAGCGTTCTTCGGTTTTGAAATAATTATAAAAAGGAACGCTCCAGGAAGGTGCATCCATTTTTTTATCGACGCAGCGAGAGTCATAGATTTTACCAATTCCTTGCGTTGAATATCCTTGTGAAATGAAATATTGTGGCAAACTCAAAATATCTGGATTGATGTCACGCATTTTGGTTTTTAAATCCCAAACCTTAGTATAATCTGGGCGTTTTCCTGTCATTATGCTTGCTCTTGTTGGCCCGCAAACTGCTTGTTGACAATAATTACTCATGAAAACTGTACCCATTTTTGCCAATCGGTCAATGTTTGGGGTTTTAATTAAGGTATTTCCATAACATCCTAAAATAGGTTTTAAATCGTCAATAGCTATAAATAGAATATTGGGTTTTGTTTTTTCTTGAGCCGAAACTGGTAAAAGAAACAGAAATGTAAAAACGATTGTTATTACTTTAAGGAAATTCGGGTAGTTTTTCATTTTGATTTGTTTGTATATAAGATGCGATTATTTGAAAAAGGTTTAATGCGATTTGTTATTTTTGAATGACAATTTTAAATACTTTCGAATAATTAGTTGAATGCAATTGTAGTAGATAAATTCCGTTTTTCAAATCGGTTACGTCAATTAGTTTTTGATAATCAACAAGCTCATTTTGAGCAATAATTTGTTTTTTTACCAGTTGTCCATTTATAGTAATAATGGTTACTTCTGTATCAGAATCAATTGTATTTGGAAATTGAATAGTTAAATTATTTTTTACTGGATTTGGAAAAATACTTGTTTTTTTATCTGATAAATCAAATGGATTTGCGGAAAGTGCCATTAAATAAGAAGGCCCAACTTCCGATAAAGTCAACGGATGGTTCGTCGTTGTTCCAGTTGTATATTCATCGCAACCCACATCTTTTGAAGTTACGGTTGAAGGACGCGGTTGTCCGCTAATATCAAACAATAAAGTAGGATCATCATCGATATTAGTAATATTCAATATAGTTGGATACCCTGCATTTGCATTATTTACAGGACTGCTTGATGATAATCCGTAATAACCCTCAGAGTTTAACGCTAAAAATGGATTTGTACTGGTCATTCCAGAAGCAAAAGAAATCCCTAAAGTACCTTGATATAGGTTGCCCGCCCATGAAGTTCCTAGATTGGCATTTTTAAAAATAGAACCAGAACTCTTTTTGAAAATATTATTTGCCCAAGTATTCCGCATAGCGCCAGTTCCGCCTAAATCAATATCTCCACAATTATAAAAGGTGTTGTGAATAAAATTAATATTTTCAAGATTAATTGTTCTAGGACTAGCTGTTGTTGGCGGTACTAATGGTGCAACATATAAATAAGTAACTGCATCTGCTGTACTCCCAACGCCAGAATTTTCAAAATAATTATTGTAGCAATAGATGTTATTGGCTTCTTTAACTCGAATTCCTCCTGCATTAATGAAGAAATTACTATAAGCCACATTATTATCTCCATTTCTGAAACAAAGCATCGCATTTTGCTGATTCGTAAATGTGCAAAAACGAATCACATTTTCTTGGCATTTTACAGATACACTTTCGCTATCGCCAAGTCCTGTATTATTAAAATAACAGTACTCGACAATTGTTCGTGATTTATTGAGGTATTCGGCGCCTAGACCAATTCGAATCGGTTCGTTTCCATTATCTCCCCCAATACCATAATAGTTTTGAAAAGAACAATATCTGATTTTATGATAACCAATAACTGACGATGTTGATATTTGTATGGTACAACCAATTTCTGCTGCAGCAGGCTTCTTTTCTAAATTACAATACGAAATTTCATTATATTGTGAACCTGCTTGAATCTCTATGTATTTTTTTGCATAGTAATTACTAAAATTCAACTGCGTTATTTTATTATTACTTCCAGAAACTTTGAGTAAATAATTACTCCCTATATCACCAGAAGTGAACTGAAAACCACTAAAAATGACATAGTTTCCTGAAATTGTAATGTCATTGGTGCCATTTAAAAACACACCGCCAGGAGTTGCGGACATTACTGTAATATTGCTTTTTCCAATAGTCAATGTACTATTAAGATAGGTTCCATCGGCAAGAATGATACTATCTCCAGCCACTGTTGATGCTGAATTTATTTTCGTTTGCAATGCAACTATAGAATTAACATAATAGGTAGTTGCTTTCAATGTTTGCATAATCATCAAATTAAGCAATAATAAAAAAGTAACAAATTTTAAATTTTTCATTGGAATATTATATTACTTAAATCTATTTTTTAAGGATAAATTTAATAGTTTTAGAATTCGTGTCGTTTATAATTTCAGCAAAATAAATACCATCATTCAAATCAGACACATCCAAATTGAATGCCAATTTATCATCTGAATAATCAACTATTTCTATTTGTTTTTTTACAATTTGTCCATTTACATTAAATATAGAAATCTTGCTTTTTGATTTGAATAATTGATTTGAATGAATTGTAATTTGAGATTTAGCTGGATTTGGAGTAATAAAAAATGCGTTTTCATTACTTATGAAATCATATTGATTGTTAGATAAAGTGGCAAGTCTGTCATTTAATTGTGCAATAAACAAACTCGGAATTGCCGTTATGTGGATTCCTTGAGATTGAATTACACCTATTGGTTCTGTAGTTGCATCTCCAACACCCGTAATATCTGGACAGATACAACCAATAGCCCAATTTATTTCATCACCAGGCGGATCTTGAATGGCCATTCTTGCAGCATTACAGTTCCAAAACATAATTTGTCCTCCAGCCCAACCGTGTCCGCTACCCATGTCCAATCGGTTTTGCACATCCATTCTTCCGTCACCAATTAAATTATCGAATAAAATTCCTGTTGCCCAACGATGATGAGGACCAATATCATTAAGTTGAAGTGTCGAAGTATTGTTATAGAAAACATTAGGCCCACAGGTGCGACTTCCGTCAACATAATCATGGCGACCATTTCTAGTTGTACAATTCTGAACCAAATTGCGCTGCCCGTCAACATTAAAAGAATATCTTCTACCACCATCAACTGTTGATTTTGCATCTAACATTTTACAACTATCAACAGTTATAAAACTGGCATGAGAGTTTATATGAACTGCCGAATATCCAAAATAATATACTTCTAAATTTTTAGCCCAACTATTGTAAATATTATCAAATGAGACTGCTTCCCAACCATGATTTTCATCAGTAGAAGAGGCATAATTAGATTTAATTCTCATGTTTTCTATACCACATTTTTGAATTCTACTATCTGTAAATTTAACCAATTCTCCTGTTGAATAAAGGGGGTCAATAACATCCATTATTGGCGCATCCAAAGTGATAACATTACCATTAATATTCATTATTTTTCTTTCAGAATCCATATCATAAGCACTCGCAGTCCAATCAACAGCCAAGGGATCGATTGAAGATAACAAATTCATTCCTAATAAATTTATCCAAGCAGCATTTGGAATTCGATGTACAAAAACTTTATCGCCAATAGCAAAAGTATGTCCAGAAGCAACTGTAATTTGATTTTTACCTATTGCTACATATAAATCCGTTATTGCTTTTCTAGTTAAACTTGATGAATTGTAAGAAGTCCCAGAAGCGCCCGCAAAAGTAAAAAGCGTGTATTGTGAAGTTTTAGTAGCTATAAAATTAGTCCCACTACCATTAAATCCAACACCACGAAGTACAATTCCACTTGCTGAAATAGTAACAGTATCACTAATAGTATAAGTTCCTGCATTAAAAAGTATTGCACCTCTAAAACCATTTGCGTCTAATGGCATTCCTGCCACTTGATTTATAGCATTTTGTATGTTAGCTAAATTATCCCCAGCAACAGGATTTACAGTAAGTACGACCCCAACTGTTGGAATTGGCGCTTCACTATTCATGTAACCCACCGCACTAAAATCGGGAACTACATTTCCTTTAATATCAGCAGTGTATACTAAACGACCATTGCTTCCCATTGAGACCAAACTTGATGTTTGGGCATGACTAGTTCCTTGCAATAATACAGTTATTAGAAATACAAGGAAATAGCGTTTTTTCATTATATAATTAAGTTATTTGAAACTATTGTTTCGTTTCTTGACTCTTAAAAAATGCAATCATTTTTGATTTTAAACCCGCTGAAATGGAAGTGTAATTTTTATCATTTACAACATTTACTTTTTCCAAAGGATCTTTTACATAATCATACATTTCAGAAGCATAAACTTGCGATTCATTAAAAGCTTGTTTACTCGTGAAGTTGTTCATCCAAATGGTATAACGATATTGATCAGTTCTTAAACTGTAGCCCATCATTTTTGCATCGGTATAACCCAATTTGGTCATTTCAGCTTTCTTTAATTTCCTTGGATATTGGCTGATAGAATATTCTTTTCCTTTAGTTTTATTATTCAACATTAAAGGTTTTAAACTTTTTCCATCCAAGTTTTTTGGAATGGAAACACCCGCCAAATCACAAATAGTTGGAAATACATCAACAAATTCTGTTAGTGAACTTGTTTTACCAGCTTTAATTCCAGGACCAGCAATTATTAATGGTGCTCTTGTAGCTTCTTCAAAATTGGTGTGTTTGTGCCATAAATCGTGATCGCCTAAATGCCAACCGTGATCGCCCCAAAGCACAATTATAGTATTGTCTAAAGTTCCTAAAGATTCTAAAGTATTCAATAAAATTCCAACTTGCGCATCCATATAGGAAACTGCAGCATAATAACCATGGATAAGTTCTCTTTGTTTTTCAATTTTTAATCCTATTCGAAGTGAATCTGCTGGTAAAGTAGCAAATTCAGGAATGTCGATATAATTACGTAATTCACCCGATTGATGGTAGGCAATTAATGGTCCATTTTTAGAATGCTCTTGAAATGGAGCAATTGGCATATCTTCCCGTTTGTATAAATCCCAATATTTTTTTGGTGCTACGAATGGAAGGTGTGGTTTAGAAAATCCAACTGCCATAAAAAAAGGTTTGTCACTTTTAGAAAGGGCAATAATTTGATCTTTTGCCAATAATGCATTTACTCCGTCTTGATATGCATTGTCAGGCAAATCGATACATTCCGTTGAAGGTCCTTTGATACTTTTAGGATTTTCATCATTTGCTGCCAAATCTTTATTCTGTTGTTTCCTTTCAGCAATAATATCTGGCGTCATTCTAGCTTTCGTTTCAGGCAACTGATATTGCCCGTTTGCAGGCAATCCAAATTCAGCAGGAAAGTCAGATTCTTTAGATTTCAAATAGGGAATACTCCAAGATACAGGATCTACGCCACCAATAGCACTTGAAGGATGGTAAATTTTTCCAATCCCTGAAGTGGTATATCCTTGTGTAATTAAATATTGTGGAAGTGTCAAAGTATTCGGATTTGCATCTCTCATTTGAGTCGTTAAATTCCAAATTTTGGTAACATCTGGACGAGTTCCTGTCATTATACTGGCACGAGTTGGTCCACAAATAGCTTGCTGACAATAATTTCTATCAAAAACAGTAGCCATTTTTGCCAATCTATCGATGTTTGGCGATTTAACTAAAGTATTTCCATAACAACCCAAAAGAGGTTTCAAATCGTCAACCGCAATGAATAAAATATTTGGTTTGCTTGTTGGTTTCTTTTGTGCAATTACAGCATTTGAAACTACAAATAAGAATAATATAGTTGCAAATTTGAAATATTGATTTTTCATAAAAATGCTATTAATTATAATTTAACTTCTTTTGATTTGAAATAAGCAACCAATTTTTTATCTAAATCGGCAGCAATTGCGGCATATTTTTTATCGGCAGAAACATTTACTTTTTCTAATGGATCTTTCACATAATCGTATAATTCTATATTATAAACTTTATCAGCACTATACACTTGGTCGCTTGTGAAATTTTTCAACCAAACCGTATAACGATATTGTTCTGTTCGCATTGAATACCCCATTAATTTTCCTTTCCCATCTTCTTTTTTAAGATCTGCCTTGTCCATTTTACGTGGATATTGGCTCATAGCATATTCCTTAACTGATACTTTATTATTTTTCATTACGGGAACCAAACTTTTCCCATCTAAATACGTTGGTACCGTTCCACCTGATAATTCACAAAGTGTTGGAAATACATCCACAAATTCAGTCATTGATTTTGATTGACCTGCTTTTAGACCTGGACCTACAATAATTAGTGGAGCTTTAGTAGCTTGCTCATAATTAGTGTGTTTACCCCACATATCATGATCTCCTAAATGCCAACCGTGATCTCCCCAAAGAACGATAATAGTACTGTTAAGTGTTCCCAATTTTTCCAAAGTATTCAATAGAATTCCAACTTGCGCATCCGTATAAGAAACTGCTGCATAATAAGCATGAACTAATTCTTTTTGTTTTTCGATAGCTAAACCAAATTTATTAACACTCTTATCTGTAAATTTAGCAAATTCTTTAACTCCAGAATAACTGCTTAACTCTCCTGAATTTTGATATGGAAAATCTTTACTATTTGCAGCGTGTTCTTGAAATTCTGCTATCGGCATATCTTCACGTTTGTATAAATCCCAATATTTTTTTGGTGCTACAAAAGGAAGGTGTGGTTTATGAAAACCAACTGCCATAAAAAAAGGTTTGTTTTCTTTAGACAATTTAATTATTTGTTTTTCGGCTAAAAGCGTGCTCACTCCATCTTCATAAGCATTATCTGGCAAATCAAGACATTCAAAAGCAGGTCCTCTTGAACTCCCGCCATCCTCGTCTAAATCTTCTTTTTTGCCTTTCTTTTTATCATTACTTACACCTTCTTCTTTAGCATTTAATGCTTTTAATTCAGGAGATTGATAATGTTTTTGAACTGGAGGTCCATTAAAATAATCAGAATCTTTCGCAACTAAAAAAGGAATAGTCCAAGATTGTGGATCAAATTTTTTGTCCACACAACTTGGATGAAATATTTTTCCAACTCCTGAAGTAGTATAACCTTGACTGATAAAATATTCGGGAAGCGTTACAATATTAGGATTCATATCCCTCATTTTTGTTTTTAAATCACGGATTTTAGTTACATCTGGACGCATTCCTGTTAAAAGACTTGCACGTGTTGGTCCGCAAACCGCTTGTTGGCAATAATTATTCAAAAAAACCGTGCCCATTTTTGCCAATCGATCAATATTTGGCGTTTTAATAATTTTATCTCCATAACAACCCAACACTGGTTTCAAATCATCAATTGCGATAAAAAGAACATTTGGTTTTGATTTTTCTTGGGCAATTAAAGGGGCAATTGATAAAATACCTAAAAGTGCTGCTGCGATTAACTTTTTCATTATAATTTAATTTATTATTTGTTGTTGTTTTTATTAATGTTCTTAGGACTATTACTATTCAATAAGGTTTAAGCGATTTGTACTTTATTAATTATTCAAAACCCATAAAATTGGGTATCGAACAGGCATATTTCTGATTATTTCAGGCGTTGTAACATTTGCCTTGAGCGATTTCCATAATTCGATATACTTTTTATTTTTATAGGCAATTCCACCAAAAAGCAAGCTCGATTGTCGCACTGGCCATTCATCCCAATACATCACATCATGTTGAAACGGCCAAAGTGATTTGTTTTCGATATAAGGCATCATGAATTTTATTCCCAATTCTAAATTTTTTCCGTCGGTTGTGGTATAAGCAAAAAGATTGTCTTGTTTAGTTGATAGTATTTGGCAAATACTTGTCATTGCATCCAAATTAAATAGCGAATAACCATACGGTTTTGTTCGTTTTAATTCCAATGGAAAACTACCATCTTTATCCATTTGATTCGGCAAAAGTGTTGTTTTATAGAAATTCCTACAAAAATCCATCGTTTTAGTATCTTGAATTAAATCGGCAAAAGCAGCCACTTGCATCGTCCAACAAACACTATGATTATTACCGTTATCACGTTCTGCAATTCCATATTCATGAGTCGTAATCCAATTCAAATAATTTGAAAACCATAATTTTATAGCTTCTAATTCCGCTTTTGAAAGTGCCGATGAATTCTCAATAGCTTTGACAGCTTTGGTAACCTCAACCAAATGTACCGTGTCAATAATTCCGATTCCACGACCTGTTGCAACTCCTTTTATTGCTTGAGCATATAGCAAATTAGGATTCATTTTAGTATCCTGATTTACAAACCAAGCTTTCAAATGAAGGGCTAATTTATCTGCGTATTTTTTATCATTTGTCAAAACATAAGCCGAAGCCAAAGCACCAGATAGTTGGCTAAACCGAATTAATGCTTCTCGATGTGCAGTGAAATTTGCTGGGTTAGTCAAACCGTCTTTTCTAATATAAGGACCGCTTGGATTTTTTTCATCCGGCCACCAATAATCACCTTCGGAATAAAAATCATGATTTGTTCCCGCACTTCTATCACAAAAAGTGGTCGTTACGGTTTCTGGAAGTTCGGTCAAATAAGCATCCGCATTTTTAATCACGCGACTTCTTTCTATATCATTTAAATTAAAAGCCATTTTAATATTGGAACAACTGATAGCAGTAATTCCAATTAATAACATAACAACTTTTAGATTTATTTTTTTCATTTGAAAGAGGTAATACTACCTAATTTATTGTTTTTTGAATTTTAAAAATTCTCCTTTAAAATTTTGATTTAAGATATTCATTTCAATAGAATCGCCAGTTGAATTTGGAATAACTTCTATTGATGCTTTCCCATTTGCCATTTTAATAGATTCGCTTCCCGTTGGAGTTCCTTGATTTTTTAGAGTTATTCCACCTGATAAACATTGAAAATAGACACGATCTTCATAATCCAAACAACGTAATTTATTTTTATCGACTGCAATAGCAGTTACAAGATAATTTCCATTTTTCATTTTTTCTGCTGATAATTTCAATCCATCTGCAGCTCCGTTTTTAACAAAACGATAATTCACATCGATCGTATCGGATACTTTTTTTCCGTCATTTGAAATTCCAACCGCAACAAAAGTATTTTTCCCATCTGCAAAATTCACTTCCCAAGTCAGTCCACAAGCAGGAAAAGCAGTAATATCACGAACTTTTATTCCCAAAGAAACTCCATTTTGGAAGAACTCAACTTTAGGACAATTGCTGTAAACATTCAAAATTCGAGGCGTATTTTTTGGCCCTTGTCGTTCTGTCCAAGTGTGAGATTCGATGTATGTAAATGGTTTTTCGCTCCAATAACTTTTGAATACATAATAGGCATCTTTAGGATTTCCATTTCTGTCAACCAACCCTTTCTGATTCATATATGGAATATCATCTTCAGGTCGTAAAGGCGTTGCAAAATCTTTGAATGCCCATTGCATATTCCCTACAAATGTTGGGTCGTTTTCAGAAATATGTAAATGCCAATCAAATAAATCAACAATATAATTTTCACTCCAATCGCCTATTTGGGCAATATTAGCGACTTTAGTTTGAACGATTGCTTCTTCCCAACCTTCCGATTTTATCTGACCTTCGCCAGTAATTGGATTTTCTGAATGACGACCAACATGGCTATCACCACCATATTCTGCATGAATAAAATGTTTGTAATCTAATTTATATTTATCGATGGCTTTTTTATAACTTTTATAACTTCCAGAATACCAACCCGACCAAATTGACGGAGAAAAAACGTCTACAATTTTAGAACCTTCTTCATATTTACGAATTACAGTTTTACGATTAGGATCTAATTTGTGTGCAATATCATTAAGCTCCGTTAAAAAAACGTTCATTTTTACGGTATTATCACCATCTTCAAAATCAGGTAACCAGTTCATTTCATTTCCTAACGACCAAAGAATAATCGAAGGATGATTGTAATTTTGATTGATTATTTCACCAAGCATATTTTTTGTATTGGTTTGCCAAACTTGATTTCCAATTCCACCACGACACCACGGTAATTCATCCCAAACCAATAAACCCAATTCATCACACGCTTTATAGATTTCTGGATCTTGTGGATAATGTGCCAAACGAACAAAATTTGCACCCATTTCTTTGATAGATTCCATGTCTTTACGATGTTGCTCGTTTGACATCGCTGCCCCAACTCCTGCATGTTCTTCGTGACGGTGCGTTCCACGAATTAAAACTCGTTTTCCGTTTAGGAAAAATGGACCATTATCTTTAAATTCAAACCATCTAAAACCAACTTTATCCTCAATTTTATCTTTTTCAATTCCATTTTCTAGCAATGAAACAGAAACAGAATATAAATTGGGTTTGTTAACATCCCATAATTCAGGATTTTTAATGTCATTGAAAGAAATTGTAGTTGATTCACCTAATAATGTTCCTTTTTTAGTTGCAACTATTTTTCCTTTTGGATTGGATAATTGGGCTACATAATTGAAACCAGTAGGATTTTGAAGGTCTTTTACGGTAGCAACTACATTTAAAGAAGCTAATTTTTCTGAAACTTGAGGTGTTATTATTTTAATGTTATCGATATTGTTTTTTGACATTGAAAGCAACCAAACATCTCTGGTAATTCCACCGTAAATGATGAAATCACTTTTTTGAGAAGGAATTATTTCAATATTATAACTATTATCAACACGAACTAAAACTTCGTTGTTTCCTTCATTAATAAATTTTGAAATATCAAAAGTAAAACCGATATATCCACCAATATGTTCCCCTACTTCTTTGCCATTTACATATACTTTAGTAGTAATATTGGAACCTTCAAAATATAATTTGTAAAGTTTATTGGAATCAATATTTGAAATAACAAGGTTTTTTTTATACCAACTTGCGCTTCTTCTGTAGCCAGGATCGTTATCAGTTGCATCCAAACTGTTCCATGAATGAGGTAAGTTTAACGTAACCCAATTCGTTGCATTTTTTACTTCCGATATGTTTTTAGTATCATTTTCTAAGTAATTCCAACCCAAATCAATGTTGATTTTAGTTCGAACTACGCTTTCAGATTTTTGAGCACAGATTACGTTAAAACAAAATAATAAAATTATCGCAAGTGCGTTAGAGGGAGTGTGAATTTTGAATTTCATAAAATTTATAGAGATTGTTTTCTAATAATTGCTTCCAAAAAATAATAATCTGCATAGACAATTGGCTGATCTATTTCATCTTTTTTAGGCCAATTTCCAGTACTATGATCTAAAATAAATGGCCCTTTTACAGTATCATTTAAAAGATATTTATCAGAACTTAAAGTGTTTATTACTTTATTGGAATAGTCTAAATAAGTTTGATTTTTTGTAAAAGAGTATAATTCTATTAATGCAGAAGCCATTACTGCTGCTGAAGAAGCATCTCTAGGAGCATTTGGAATACTAGTGTCATTGAAATCCCAATAAGGAATTCCATCTTCTGGCAATGTTTTATAATTTATATAATACTTCGCTGTAGCTTCTGCCTGTTTTAGGTATTCTTTGTTTTTTGTATAGCGATAAGCCATCGTAAAACCGTAAACTGCCCATGATTGTCCTCTTGCCCATGACGATTCGTCGTTGAATCCTTGAAAGGTGGCTTTTTTTCTTACCCCATAAGAAATGGTATCGTAATCAACTACATGGTAACAACTATTGTCTTTTCTAAAATGATTTTTTAAGGTTGTATTTGCGTGTTGGATTGCAACGTTTCTAAAAGTAGAATCGCCAGAAATTTTTGATGCCTCAAATAACAATTCGAGATTTAACATGTTGTCAATAATAACTGGGTAATCGAAAAGTTCTTTGCTGTGATCCCAAGATCTGATTGCTCCAATTTTTGGATTGAATCTAGTAACTAATGTTTGCGCACTTTTGACAATAATTTTTTTATACTTTTCATTGTCTTCAGCTTTTAATCCTTTTCCAAAGCTACAATACACTTTGAAACCCATGTCGTGAGTAGTATTATTGAATTTTTCTTTTTCAATAAATGCATTCCATAAAGCGGCTTTTTCTTTGTATCTAATATCGCCTGTGATTTTGTAAATCTGCCAAAGATTACCAGCATAAAAACCACTTGTCCAATCTTTTGATTTAACTTTTTTTACAACTCCAGTTGAACAATCCATACTTCTAGGAATCGAAACGGAATCAATTGGAAAATCTAAAAGTTTTAAAAATCTAGAATTGATTTCCTTTTTAACTTCAATAGAAACTGGTTTATATTGGGCTTGACAATTAAAATTGAAAACCGTGAATACAATTATATAAAATAAAGAATTAAATTTCTTCATGGTGGATTTGAATATCTGATTAAAAGCTTCCAAAAAATAAATCAATTAGTTCAACTAAAAAAGACGTATTAACAATAAACTCATCGAGATTATTAATACAATCAAAATGGATTGAAACAAGTTGATTTTAACTTTCTTGGATTTCATTCCACAAATATAGAATGAGCTAAGATTTCAAAAATCCAAAATAGGGTATTCAAAAATACAAAAGGGTAAAAAAATGTTATTTAGCTTAGGCTTTTGAATCGTCAGAGAATTTATTCAAATATTGTGTAGGAGTTTCTCCGAACTTTTTTTGGAAACATTTACTAAAATATTTAGGATTATTAAACCCTACTTTATAGCTGATTTGGGAAATGTTTATCTTGTTTTGCTCTAATAATTGAGCCGCTCTTTTCATTCTAATCTCATGAATAAACTCATTGGGAGTAAAGTTAGTCCAAGCTTTTATTTTAGTAAAAAGCATTGTTCTACTTACTCCAAGTTCGGAACAAAAAAACGGAATATCAAATTGTTCGTTTGAGATATTTTCTTCCACAACTTTAAAAGCCTTCTTTAGCAATTGTTCGTCTAATGAAGAAACTGCTATTTCGCTTGGCACAAAACTATCTTCAGATGAAAATTTAGTTTTCAATCTTTGTTTAGATGCAAGCAGATTTTTAATTCTTAATTTGAATTCAATTAGATTAAATGGTTTGCTAATGTAATCATCCGCACCGCTTTCTAATCCTTCAATTTTATAAATCAATGAAGAACGAGAAGTTAGTAATATTACAGGAATATGACTGGTTTTAATGTTTTCTTTAATTTTTGCACACAATTCCGTACCTACCATTTCAGGCATAATTACATCACTTACAATTAAATCTGGGACAAATTTCAATGCTTTTTTAAGTCCAATTGCCCCGTTTTCAGCAACGATAACATTGTATTCTGCTTTTAGCAGATTTTTCATAAAGGATCGTAAAACTTTATGATCTTCTACAATTAAAACAGTCAGTTTTTCATCGGTAACATCTAAATCATTAATATCTTCTTCGTCTTTAATTTCAGGCAAATCCAATTGAACTTCATATTGGGCGACATCATCACTTATTTTAAAATCTTTTAAAATTTCTTTGTCCGAAAGGTGTTTTCTACCCAACTTCATTGCCACTTTAAAAACAACTCCTTTGGTACTTTTGTTTTCAACAGTTATAGTTCCTTTATGAAGATTTATAATGTTTTTTACAATCGACAAACCGATACCAGTGCCTTTATTGTAATTTATTTGGACTTCATTGTGCGTTGGAATTTCAAAAAATAAGTCAAATATTTTTTCGATATGTTCCTTGGCGATTCCAATTCCAGTATCTTCAACTTCAATACTAATTTCGTTTTTCTCCTTTCTAATTTTAATTGCAATTTCACCTCCTTTTGGAGTATAACGAAAAGCATTTGAAATCAAATTATAAAATACGCGTTCCAATTTAAACCTGTCAAAATAGACTAAAATTTCCTCTTCAGAAGATTCAAATGTAAATTTATAACCACCATCTTTGGCGTATTCTGTAAAGGATAAAAAGATTTCCTTTACATATTTAACTATATTTCCTTCGGCAGCTTCTAGTATAAATTGATTGTTTTCAAATTTTCTAAAATCCATCAATCTATTGATTAATTTCAAAAGATGATTGGCGCTACTTTCAATTACGAGAAGTTTTTTATACATTTCATTTGAACCGTTGTAGTTCAAAAGTATTTGTTGTAATGGGCCAAGAATCAAAGTTAAAGGAGTTCTAAACTCATGGGAAATATTTGTAAAAAACTGCAGTTTTGCACTGTTATCTTCTTTATTTCTTTCGCTTTCTCTATATTCCAATAATAATTCTTGGCGCAGTTTTTCTTTAGATTTTATTATCCATGCCAAACCATAAAGTGAAATCCATAATAAAATTGCATACAAAGAAAGCGCCCACCAGCTTTTCCAAGGTGCGGGTTTTACAACTATTTCTAAAGTGGTTGGAACAGCATTCCAAATTCCGTCATTATTTGCGCCTTTTACCTCAAAAACGTACGTTCCTGAATTTTGAATCGTAAATGTTGCAGAAGTATTTGAAGTTGTCGTCCATTCATTATCTAACCCAACCAATCGATAGGAATATTGATTATTTGTAGAATTTACAAAATTTGGAATTGCAAAATTTATAGTGAAATTTGCTTTGTCATAACTTAAAGAAAGTGACTGAGTAAAGGTAATTGCTTTTTCTAAAATGTCATTTTCATTGGCTACATTTATAGATTTGTTAGCAATTTTAAAATCGGTTAAAATAACTTGAGGTGAATATTTATTTAGTGGGATTTTTTTTGTGTCAAAATAGGTAATTCCTGAAGGTCCACCATAATAAAATTTATTATTGCCAAGTTTTAAAAAGGCGTTGTCATTAAATTCATTGCTTACTAAACCATCTTTTTGGTCATAAATAAAGGTAGATTTATTTAATAAATTATATTTAATAATACCATAATTGGAACTCATCCATAAATTATTAGAATCATCTTCTGAAATAGAATGTATTGCAGTTACTTCTGAATCGTCTTTTTTAATATTTATTTTATGGAAATTTGAACCATCAAAATTATAAAGTCCTTTTGCCTTAGTTCCTATCCAAATTTTTCCTTTTTTATCTTGAAATAATGATAAAATATCATCTCCAGAAAGCAATTTGTTGTCAAAGAAATAATGTTTAATGTGATAGGTTTTATTATCAAAATCATTAAGATTAATAACATTCAGTCCACTTTGAGTTCCAATCCACAAATTGTCTTTTTTATCTATTAATAAAGTTCTGACTCTATTATTAGTCAAAAAATTATCAGAATAATTATCATTACCAATTATCTGGTAGGTTTTATTGGAACTATCATAACGAATTAAGCCCTTACCAAAAGTACCTAACCAAAAAACATCGTCCTTTCGCCCTTTTTTTATTACATAAACTCCCGATTCTTTTAATTTATTCTTTAAATCAGGAGCAATTTTTTGATTGACAAATCTTTTAGAATTAATATCATAAGCTGCCAATCCTTCGGTAAAAGTTCCAATCCAAAGAATACCTGAATTGGAGAGACACATTGATTTTATATTATCAACAGAAATACCATTGGAAGCAGCCGAATTGATTTTTGAAGTCATTCCCGTTTTACTATCCAAAACAGTAATTCCACCACCTTCAGTTCCGATATATATGTTTTTATTTGCATCAGCAGCCAATGAACTTACCACATCATAACTTAGTGCGCTTGTTCCAGAACTTTGATTTAAATTGGTGAAATTATTATTCGATTCATCCCAAATACTAATTCCATTGTAATAAGACCCAATCCATACCGAACCTTTTTTATCTGTGAAAACTGATTTTATTTTCCCAAAACTTGTCTTTCTATCTGGATTATTATATACTTTTTGAATACTTCCATCG
>CANFVB010000017.1 GCA_947450355.1 Bacteroidota bacterium | reverse complement strand
ACTTGTTGCATAATTATTTAAGTTTGTGGTAAAACAAAAATAATCAACTTTTTTGTCTTTCCCCTTCGGGGTTTTCTTTTCCGGCTACGCCTACAAAGAAAACCCCGAAGGGGAAGAAATGTCATCAACAATGTTATGAAACTTTACAGATATCAAACCTCCAACGCCTAATTTTGTTCCACCAAAAAAGCGAACAACTACAATTAATATATTCGTAAGTTCAAAAGATTGTATTTGTCCGTAAATCGGCATTCCCGCACTATTGCTCGGTTCGCCATCATCATTGGCTCGAAATTCTATTTTTTCTGTGCCAATTTGATACGCATAACAAAAATGAACAGCTCCAAAATGCTGCTTTTTCAAATGCTCTAAATACATTTTTATTTCTTCCTGCGAGGAAACAGGAAAGGCATATCCGAAAAATTTGCTGCTTTTTTCTTTGAATAAAACTTCTTCGGAAGGATTTGCAATGGTTTTATACGTGTCTTTTAATTTCGATTGCATTCTAAATTATTTTATTGGCAAATAAATCAATAACATCTTCTTCTCCTTTTTGCAAATGCCAAACTTGAAGCCCTAATTTTTCAGCACTTTCAATGTTTTGAAGATTATCATCTACGAATAAAGTGTTTTTTGGTAACAAATTATGTTCTTTGATTATAAATTCAAAAATGGCGGAATCTGGTTTTCGCATTCCTAATTCAAATGAAAAATATACTTTTTCAAAACATTGGTAAAAATCTCTGTAAAATGAAATCCCGGTTTTGTGTTGGAACCGTTCGATATGAATTGAATCTGTATTGCTTAACAAATAAAGTTTGTGCTTTTGCGAAAGCATTTGTAAAAATTCTAATCTATACAAAGGAAAATCTAATAATATAGCATTCCAAGCTTCTCGAATTTGGTGTATTGAGGCATTGGGAATGTAGTTTTGAAACCCAAGGATGAATTCCGTTTCTGAAATCTTCCCTTTTTCAAAGTCTAAATTTAAGGCGTCTAAATTTGAATTCCATTCTTTTAACCCCAATTTTTTCAATGCCAAAGGAGTTGCTTCTTTGTCAAGATTGATAAATACATCTCCAAAATCAAAAATAATAGTATCAATCATAGTTTCTAAAAATTAATAGTGAATCGTTTTTGATCATTTTTTTTGTATTGCTTTTACTATTTAGAACTGGTGCTTTTGTTCCACTTCCTAAATAAACGTCTCCTTGAAAAACCCTTGCTTCATCCCAAAGATCGGCATCTATAAACGATTGTATCGTATGTCTCCCGCCTTCAATAATTACCGATTGAATTTGATTTTCATATAAAAAAGCGACTATTTGTTCTGTACTATTTTTATTAAAATCAATTTTTATAAACTTAATATTTTCTAATTCTGAATGATTTTCTATATTGGAAAATACAATTGTTTGTGCTTGATTATCAAAGATATGACTTTCTTTTGATATTTTATTATTTCTATCGATAACAATTCGAATAGGATTTTTCCCAACCCAATCCCGCACGGTTAATGACGGGTTATCATTAATAACGGTTTGCGTTCCCACAAGAATTGCTTGTTCTTCACTTCTCCATTTATGAACCAATTGACGGGAAAATTCATTCGTAATCCAAACGGGTTTTTGTTCTAATTTAATTTTTGGACTAATAAATCCATCGTTACTTTCTGCCCATTTTAAAATAATATAAGGACGCTTTTTTTGATGAAATGTAAAAAAACGCTTGTTCAATTCATTGCAATCGTTTTCAAAAATTCCCACGGATACATTTATTCCTGCGTCAAGTAATTTTTTAACACCAGTTCCCGCCACTTTGCTATTGGGATCAATAGTTCCAATTACAACATTTGGGATTTTATATTTTACAATTAAATCCGCGCAAGGTGGTGTTTTTCCATAATGACTGCAAGGTTCTAAACTAACGTAAATGGTTGCATTTTTCAATAAATCTTTATTTTTTACGGAATTTATAGCAACTACTTCTGCGTGAGCTTCACCAGATTTTTTGTGCCATCCTTCGCCAATAATTTCATTTTCATAAACAATAACACAACCTACAAGCGGGTTTGGATAGGTAGTTCCTAAACCATTTTTAGCTAATTCGATGCACCTTTTTATATATTTTTCTTGTACCTTCACGCCACAAAAATACGATTTTAAAAGTAATATGGAAAGCTTCATAATCAGAGAAATACAAAAGAAGGATAACCCTGCAATTGCTTCAATTGTAAGAAACGTTCTAATGGAAATGGGAGCGCCAAAAGTGGGTACTGCTTATGCGGATCCTTATTTAGACTCACTTAGTGAAGTTTACGATGTGCCAAACGCAATTTACTTTGTAATTGAAAATAACGGCAAAATTATTGGTGGTGCTGGTGTAAAACAATTGGATAATTCCGTGGAAAATATCTGTGAACTTCAAAAGATGTACTTACTTCCTGAAGCGCGTGGATTAGGTTTAGGGAAAGAATTAATCGATATCTGCATAGGAAAAGCAACTGAATTTGGCTTTGAAAGCTGCTACATCGAAACCATGACCTATATGGAAGATGCGCAAAAATTATACAGAAAAGTGGGGTTTCACTATTTGGATAAACCAATAGGAAACACTGGTCATTCCTCTTGTCCAGTTTGGATGCTTAAAAAATTGTAAGAGAATATGAAGATAGATTCTATGAAAATAAAAGAATATAAAACCAAATTTATAGCAGAATTATTGCCTTTTTATGATGAAATGGAAGCGGAAAGTTTCTTCTATTTGATTCTTGAAAACCAACGCCAATTGCGAAGAATTGATTTGGCTTTGAACATTGATTTGCATTTTTCTGTAGATGAAATTCAAATTTGGAATAAAATCTTAGATAAACTTAAACTTGAAATTCCAATTCAATATATATTAGGTACAACTCATTTTTACGGTTCAGAATTTAATGTCAATGAAAACGTATTAATTCCAAGACCTGAAACTGAAGAATTAGTGGAATGGATTATTTCTTCTGCTGTAAATATGCCAAAATTTAAAAATTTAAAGATTTTGGATATTGGAACAGGAAGCGGTTGCATCGCAATTTCATTGGCAAAAAACATTACAGATGCAGAAGTTTTCGCAATTGATATTTCCGATAAAGCATTGGCTACAGCCAAAGAAAATGCTGATTTAAATAAAGTTAATGTTGCTTTTATTCAAAAAAATATTTTGGAAACGAATGATTTAGAGCAACAATTTGATATTATTGTTTCAAATCCTCCGTATGTTCGTAATTTAGAAAAAGCCGAAATAAAACTGAATGTTTTGGCAAACGAACCTCATATAGCACTATTTGTGGAAGACAACGATGCCTTAATTTTTTATAGAAAAATCGCTGAATTGGCAACCAAAAATCTATCTCCCGAAGGAAAATTATTCTTCGAAATCAATCAATATCTTGGAAAAGAAACGGTTGAATTACTTGAAAAAATGCATTTCAAAAATAGTGAACTTCGCAAAGATATTTATGGAAATGACAGAATGATTGCTTGTAATTTCTAACTATTCGTAACGTAAAGCTTCAATTGGATCTAATTTTGAAGCTTTCAAAGCAGGATAAGAGCCCGAAACAACGGCAACTATAAAAGTAGTTATAACGGCTGCAATTACTGCGCTCCATGGAATTACAAAACTAAAATCGATGGCGGTTGAAATTCCGTATCCTATTAATATTCCAAAAACAATTCCTACTAATCCACCCAATTGTCCGATGATTAGGGTTTCAATAAAAAACTGAAATGCTATGGTTCTTCTTTTGGCACCCAACGCTTTTCGAACTCCAATTTCACGGGTTCTTTCGGTAACGGAAACCAACATTATATTCATTAATGCAATCGACGATCCAAAAATAGTGATGATTCCAATTATCCAAGCTGAGGCGCTCAAAACATCGGTCATTTCTGAAATTCGGTTGATTAAATCGTCACTTCTTGAAACTCCAAAATTATTTTCTTGAATAGGATTTAACTTCCGAACCCGACGCATCATATTGTTCGCGTTGTCAACGGCTTCATTCAATAACGCCTCTTTTTTAACCATTACACTCATCGTATAATTGATATTTGGTGCAGTAAACAAAGACCGTGCCACTTGAATTGGAATTAAAATACGCAAATCTTGGCTGTTGCCAAAAGTAGAACCTTTTTCTTTTAACACTCCGATTACCTTGAATTTTGCCCCTCGAATTGAAATAATTTTATCTATTGGATTCACATCTTTCAATAATCCTTTTTCAAAATCGGAACCTACAATGCAAACATAGGCATTATTATCAATGTCAAATCCAGTGAAGTTTCTTCCTAAGTTTGTTTCTAAACCTGAATTTCCTAAAAAATGTTCGTCAACACCAACAACTGAAATTTCGGGATCTGTTTTTTGAGATTCAAATTTCACCTCTGCTTTTGATGTCGCTGTAAAAGATAGTGATGTTTCCGTGAATGGATAGTTGTAATTTTCTTTGAAAGCTCTGGCTTCAGGATAAGAAATTATAGGGTTTACTTTGTCAACATCCCCGCCGCCGCGTCTTCTGGTGCTTGTTTCATATTGACTAATATTAAAAGTATTAGAACCCATCGAAGCAAAATTAGACGATAAGGTGTTTTTTAAAGCCGAAACCACTGTTAGAATTCCAACCAATGCTGTAATTCCTATTGCAATAATTAAAATAGTAAGAATTGTTCTCAACAATTGTGTTTTGATTGAGCCAAGTGCAATGCGTATATTCTCCTTTAATAGTTTAAACATCTTTTCTAATTTGTCACGAAAATACAATTTTTGTTACAAGTTTACTTTATAAGGTGGATTATTTAGTATAAAAATAAGATATTTGCACAAGTGAAATTTAAGATTTACTAATTTAGATTTTATCTTTTTCCAAGAAATAAGATTTTAGACAGTTCAAATCTAAAATCAACAACCTAAAATTTGCAATCAAAATGGCTCAGAAACCAAGTATTCCTAAAGGCACGCGTGACTTTTCACCAAGTGAAGTTGCAAAACGGCACTATATTATTTCGATTATAAAAAGCAATTTTGAGAAATACGGTTTTCAACCAATTGAAACACCGTCATTTGAAAATTCGGAAACCCTTATGGGGAAATATGGGGAAGAAGGCGATCGATTGATATTCAAGATTCTAAATTCTGGTGATTATTTGGCGAAAGCCGATGATAAAGCATTGCAAAACAAAGAAAGTAACAAATTAACCTCAAGTATTTCGGAGAAAGCACTTCGCTACGATTTGACCGTTCCCTTTGCAAGATATGTAGTGCAACACCAAAATGATATTGAATTTCCATTTAAAAGATACCAAATCCAACCTGTTTGGAGAGCTGATCGTCCGCAAAAAGGGCGTTTCAGAGAATTTTTTCAATGTGATGCCGATGTGGTTGGTTCAAAATCCTTGTGGCAAGAAGTGGAATTGGTACAATTATACGATGCTGTTTTTACCGATTTAGGTTTAAAAGGAGTTACAATTAAAATAAACAACAGAAAAATATTATCTGGAATAGCCGAAGTTATTGGTGCTTCAGACAAGTTAATCGATTTTACGGTTGCCTTAGATAAATTAGATAAAATAGGGGAGGACGGCGTAAAAACCGAAATGCTAGAAAAAGGAATTTCAGCCGAAGCAATCCAAAAAGTCCAGCCTTTATTTAATTTCATGGGAACTATTTCTGAGAAAATCGAAAAATTAGCACAGCTTTTGGCATCTTCAAATGAAGGAATGAAAGGGGTAGAGGAGTTGCAATTTATTTGCGATACCGTTTCTAAATTAGGTTTAACCACTTCAATTTTAGATTTAGACGTTACCCTGGCTCGTGGTTTGAATTATTACACGGGCGCTATTTTTGAAGTTGCACCACCAAAATCCGTTGCGATGGGTTCTATCGGAGGTGGCGGTAGATATGATGATTTGACAGGAATTTTCGGTTTGAAGGATATGAGCGGAGTTGGAATTTCGTTCGGATTGGATCGGATTTATTTGGTTGTTGAAGAACTGGATTTGTTTCCCGTTACTGTAACTTCCACAACAAAAGCGTTGTTCATTAATTATGGTGAAAAAGAAGCTTTTTATTCTATGAAAGCGATAAAAGAATTGCGAAGTTTTGGTGTAAAAGTGGAGTTGTATCCTGACGCTGTAAAAGTGGGAAAACAATTCATGCACGCCGATAAACGCGCCATTCCATTTGCAATAATCGTTGGTGAAACCGAAATGAACGAAGGTAAATTCGCACTGAAAAACCTAATTTCAGGCAAACAAGTTACCTTGGATTTTGAAGGGTTGAAAGCAGCACTTGCATAAATAGTAAACAGTAGTTAATTATTGTTTATATATAGATAATGAATTTTAATTTTCTACTTTTATAATTCAAACAGTTCTAAATTATGAAAAACACATTCAAAAAAATCGGTTTTGTGCTTGCAATTGCAACCGTATTCATTTCTTGCAATCAAAAAGCAACTACCGAAAATCCCTCTGAATATTTCACAAATACAGAGAAAGGCGTTCAAAATGGAGGCGTAAAAATGATTTCCATTAACACACCAAAAGGCAAATTCAATGTCTGGACAAAGAAAGTTGGAAACAATCCAAAGATAAAAATTCTATTGTTAAACGGCGGTCCTGGAGCAACACACGAATATTTTGAGTGCTTTGAAAGTTTCCTTCCAAAAGAAGGCGTAGAATTTATTTATTACGACCAATTGGGTTGCGGAAATTCTGATAATCCAAAAGATACTACCATGTGGGATTTGCCACGATTTGTCGAAGAAGTAGAACAAGTTCGAGTAGGATTAGGACTGAACAAAGACAATTTTTATCTCTTAGGACATTCTTGGGGCGGAATTCTCGCCATGGATTATGCCGTGAAATACCAAGAAAATTTGAAAGGCTTAATCATTTCCAATATGATGTCGAGCGCACCATTATATGGAAAATATGCCGACGACGTACTTTCAAAACAAATGAAACCCGAAGTTTTAAAAGAAATTCGCGACCTTGAAGCCAAGAAAGATTTTACGAATCCACGGTACATGGAATTACTGATGCCAAATTTTTACGTCGAGCACATCTGTAGAATCCCTATTGACAAATGGCCAGAACCTGTGAACCGTTCTTTCGCAAAAATGAACCAATCCTTGTATGTTTCCATGCAAGGCCCAAGCGAATTCGGACTTTCAGGAAAATTAGAAAAATGGGATCGCTCTATGGATTTAAAAAACATCAAAACCCCAACACTTGTAATAGGCGCTAAAAACGACACAATGGATCCCGCACACATGCAATGGATGTCGACACAATTCCCAAACGGCAGTTATTTATTTTGTCCAAACGGCAGCCACATGGCAATGTATGACGACCAAGACACCTATATGAACGGACTTATTAAGTTTGTAAAAGATGTAAACAACGGCAAAAAGAAAGCCATTTTATAGTCCTTCCCATACAGTATTCAAAGCCTTTAACGCATTTCGTTAAAGGCTTTTTTATTTGGGCATGCCCCTCCGTAAAAACTTCGGGTCAGGTCGTTCGCTGCAATCTCTGTTCCACTGCGTTCCACAGAGGATTTCCGCTGCCACCCTTCATGCGAACCCCGATTTATGATTTATGATTTTAGATTTCAGATTTTAGATTTTCAGAATAACCAAATTAACCTTGGCAATCTGAATTTAACCTATGATTTGTCAATCTGAATTTATTTCAGATTCTATTTTCATCTTCTTTGAGATGCTGAAACAAGTTCAGCAAATTCAAGTTCAGCAAATTTAAGTTCATCAAATTCAAGTTCAACACGACAAGAATATTCTTTTTTTCTTGTCTCTGCGGAAGCAATAATTACCTACAAGGTTTTGGAAACCTTGCAGGATAACCCAAATGAAAATTTCAGGCTTTTAACTCGAATTTTCAGGCTTTTAACTCGAATTTTCAGGTTCCCAATTCAATTTTCAGGTTATTAGCTCGAAATTTCAGGTTATTAACTCGAATTTTCAGGCTTATAACTCGAAATTTCAGGTTCAAAGCTCTAAATTTCGAGCTATTAGTATCAAAATTCATTCTAAAAGCCTCAAATTATAATACAGTTGGTTCGGGGAAAGAAATCCGCTATTCGTTTTAGGGACAAATCCAAGTATTCGGGTCGTTCGCTGGAATATCTGTTCCACTTCGTTCCACAGAGGATTTCCGCTGCCACCCTTCATGCGAACCCCGATTAATGATTTATGATTTTTTAGTGATACCACCAACGCTAAAGCATTGCCTTACAAAATGGTTCGAGCCGCTGGCTCTTAACCGTTATGAAAAAATCCCGTAGGGATGCCCCATTTTGTAACATCGGACTTTAGTCTGTTGCTTTAAAAATCATCAATACAATTCTTCCTTTAGCCCCGATTGCAATGGAAATCCTGCGCTTTTTAGCGCAGATTGTAATGGAAAGCGGGAATTACATCTCCAAATACAAAAGGACAATTCGCTCCAAATAATGAGGAAATGAAGCTTTAATTGTAGGTGTTGATTTAATGTTTTGAAGTCGAAATGTTGGGCAATGAAAAAGACTTCTTAGATAAAAAGACTTCTTAGATTTTAGAGAAATAAACTTATATATAACAAAAAAATCCAGATTGCTCTGGAGTTTTTTTTATTTGAGTATTTAGGAAAGGAATCTTTTAATCATTCATTCTTCCAATTTTTAAATCTTAAATCTAAAATCACTATTCTTCCATTGTATGATACACGTTCATAACGTCGTCATCTTCTTCAATTTTCTCGATTAATTTCTCAACATCAGCCATTTCAGCTTCTGTTAGTTTTTTGGTTATTTGAGGAATACGCTCAAAACCTGATGAAAGTATTTCTAAGTTTCTGATTTCTAATTCTTTTTGGATGGTTCCAAAACTACCAAAAGGGGCGTAGATTAAAATCCCGTCTTCGTCTTCAAAAACTTCTTCAGCTCCAAAATCGATTAATTCTAATTCTAATTCTTCAGGATCCATACCGTTTGCAGCAATTCGGAAGTTGCAGGTGTGATCAAACATAAATTCAACAGAACCTTGCGTTCCCATTGTTCCATTGCATTTATTGAAATAACTTCTAACATTGGCAACAGTTCTATTGTTATTATCGGTTGCCGTTTCAACAAGAATCGCAATTCCGTGTGGTGCGTAACCTTCAAATAGAACTTCCTTATAGTTGGCAGTATCTTTATCGGTTGCTTTTTTGATGGCACGTTCTACATTTTCTTTCGGCATATTTACCGCCTTAGAGTTTTGTATTACGGCTCTCAACCTTGAATTGGCTTCAGGATTTGGACCACCTTCTTTAACTGCCATTACAATATCTTTACCAATTCTGGTAAATGCTTTCGCCATTGCTGACCAGCGTTTCATTTTTCTACCTTTTCGGAATTCAAAAGCTCTTCCCATTTCTTATTTTTATTTAATTCTAAAATCAAAAGTCGTTAGTTCTCAATGTTAAATCATTTCTTAACTATTACAAAAATAACTTTTTCAATTTCAATTGCAATATCAATTTCAATATTTAATGCATTCTAAATAATCAGTGCCAATTTGTGAAATCTGTGTTTATTTTTATATTGCCATTTACATTCCCATTGCTATTGAAATTGAAATTGCCATTACTTCTTATAAAACGGCAATTTAATAACCTTTGCAGGAACATCATTTTTTCTAATTCTAATGAAAATCTCACTGTCAACCGCTGAAAAGGCTGTTGGCACATAACCCATTCCAATTCCAACATTCATTGATGGCGACATCGTTCCAGAAGTTACAATCCCAATTACAGTTCCATCGGCATCAACGATTTCGTAGTCGTGACGCGGCACCGCACGTTCTTGCATTTCAAAAGCTATTAATTTTTTAGTTACACCTGCTTCTTTTTGTAGCTGCAAATTTTCTGAATTGGTAAACTTTTTTGTGAATTTTGTAATCCAACCCAATCCAGCTTCCAAAGGCGAAGTGGTGTCGTTGATGTCGTTTCCATACAAACAGAATCCCATTTCCAAACGCAACGTATCACGAGCTGCCAACCCAATTGGTTTGATTCCAAAAGAAGCACCCGCCTCAAAAACTTTATTCCAAATAGTTTCAACTTGATCGTTTTTGCAATAAATCTCAAATCCACCAGAACCAGTGTAACCAGTTGCAGAAATAATTACGTTATCAAAACCTGCAAAATCGGCTACTTCAAAATGGTAATAAGCAATTGCTGATAAATCAATTGATGATAAAGATTTCATCGCTTCAACAGCTTTAGGACCTTGAATTGCCAACAAAGAATAGTCGTCGGAAAGGTTTTTCATTTCAACACCCAAATCATTGTACGACGAAATCCAATTCCAATCTTTGTCAATATTCGATGCATTTACAACCAATAGATATTCTTCATCCTTCATTTTATAGACAATTAGATCATCTACAATTCCGCCATCATTATTTGGCAAACAAGAATATTGTGCTCTTCCAATTGTTAAAGTTGCCGCATCATTTGAGGTAACTTTTTGGATTAATGCCAATGCATTTGGACCCGTAAGTAAAAATTCCCCCATGTGAGAAACATCAAAAACACCCACAGCATTTCGCACTGTTTCGTGTTCGGCATTGACGCCTTCGTATAAAATAGGCATATTGTAACCTGCAAACGGAAGCATTTTTGCTCCCAAACTTTCGTGGATGTGCGTCAGCGCTGTATTTTTCATTGTCTTGTTAGCTTTTATTTAGTGCGGCTAAATTAAACATTTTTATCAAGTAAAAAGCCAAATAGGACACTAGATATAATGTGCTATTTGGCTTTTTAAACAATATTTATTTCTATTTAAACTTAATCTTTATCGCCTTCTTCGCCACCAGCATTTTGTTTTGTGCTAGTTATTGGAACAAAATCAGTTCTGATTTCAGTATGACGAATTTCACCTCCTGAAGTACCAACACTTTTGGTTAAAACTCCAGCAACTAAGGCCAATGCCAATGTGATATAGGAAAAAATAGTAGCAAACCTGTATTTTTTATAAGATGCAAACAAAGATACTAATCCAAAAAATCCTGTGGCATACATAATTATGGCAAATTTTTCAGCAATTTCTTCGTGTTCGTGAATGATTTGTTTTCCCACAGAAGGCATATCTTCTACCAATTCCTCAGCTCCTTCCGAGGTGTACATACTCAAAGCAGCAAAAATTGCAGCCACTGCAAATAAAATATAAGCAGTGTTTTTAACAGTATTATTTTTCATAAACATCCCTGATACTAAAATTCCTAACCCAAAAATTGTTCCAATAATTGGAAAGTGGTTTACCACCATGTGTAAATGTGCGTCGTTCATAATTATGTTATTTAATTTATTACTAATTCAATTATTATATTATCTTATCTTCCAAATCTACCTTTAGTTAAAATGAAAATCGATGATATATATCATATTTTACTCTTTTAACAAGCATTTAATACTGAAATTCTATCCTGCTAATGAAACCCCAATTAAAGACCCAATTCCATAAGTAACAGCTGCTGCTGCCAAACCGAATGCAACTTGTCTGAATCCTGAAAATAAAATACTTTTTCCTGTTAATAACGTAATGGCCGCACCAATTGCGAACAATCCAATTACACTACTTCCAATACTTAATAAAATAGCATTTTGTCCATCTAAAATCATAAATGGATACAATGGAATAATTGCTCCTATTGAAAATAATACGAAAGAGGCTATTGCTGCTTCCCAAGCAGAACCGCCCAATTCTTCCTTATCAATTCCTAATTCTTCTTTAATAATAGCATCAATCGCAGTTTCTGGTGTTTCAAACGCCTTGTCAGCCAATTTTTTTGCTTCTTCAATATTCATTCCTTTGGCTTGATATAACAACACCAACTCCTTCTTTTCTTCTTCTGGCGATGCTTCTAATTCTTCCATTTCTAAGTCAATTTGACGTTGGTTCAATTCTCGCGAACTTTGAACAGAAAGCCATTCGCCCAAAGCCATTGAAATTGCACCTGCCATCAAACCCGCAATTCCAGTCAATAATATCGTGTTATTTGAAACCGCAGCGCCTGCAACTCCCATAACCAAACTCATATTGGAAACCAATCCATCGTTTGAGCCTAAAACAGCCGCTCGAAGTGCATTGCCACCAACAGATTTATGACGACTTTCAAATTTTGATAAAAATCCTCCAGAAACATTCAAAGCCTTGTTATTATTGACTGCCTCGATGATATTTAGGTGATTGTGTTCAAAACCATTTGGCTTTTCCCCATTTTCAATTTTATTCTTAATTGCATTTAATGCAAATTGTTTTTCAATATCAGATAAACTACTAATAATGGAACTGTAGCCAAAAATTTTACCCAATTTCAATTGAAATTTTGCTCTTGAAGATGGCAAAGGCATTTCGTGTTTTGAATCAAATTCTTTGACTTTACTCAACATGTGAGCGGCGTGCCCTTTTTCAATATCTGCCAAACTTTTTAATACCCGATTTAAGGTATCGTCAGATTGAATATTTGCGATGCTATCGTATAAAAAAGCTGTATCAACTTCTGTTTGTAATTGCCCTTTTAGTTTGTTTAAATCCATTTTGGTTGTATTATTTGTATTACAAAATTACCATTTAATTAATGAAATTTCATTAATAACTACTTAACATCTTCTTTTGAAAGCCTTAAAATTACTATAGTTCCACTATTTTCTTCACTTGAAATTTTTATATCAATATCAAGCAAAGAACAAATTCTTCTTACAATTGACAATCCTAATCCTGTTCCTTTAATTTCGGGATGATCATTGGGTTCAGATCTGAAAAAAGGATCGAAAACTTTATTAATATTATCTTTTGAAATTCCAATTCCATTATCAAAAATAGAAACAATAATAGTTGAATTATCATTGGATAAATCAATACTTAATTCTCCATTTTCATTTGAATATTTTAATGCATTTGAAATTAAATTTCCAATTACAATTGATATTAAATAATTGTCAGATTTAATGATATAATCCTCAGAAAAATGATGTTTAACAGTAATTCCTTTATTTTTTATTTTATCAGAATATCTTGATAACACATCTAAAAAAATGGCATTTAAAGAAACTTCTTCGTGCTTTATATTTTGCTTTTGATTTTCAAAACGAGCCAATAACAAAAGTTGGGAAACTAAAATATTAAGTCGATCCACTTCACTTATACAGAAATTAATTTTTTCTAAATATTCCGTTTGATTTCTAGGCTTTCTGATAAGCACTTCTAATGTTCCTTTGATAACGGCTAATGGCGTTCTTAATTCGTGAGAAGCATCCGAAGTCAACTGTTTTTCTCGTTCTACAGCGTTTTGAATTCTATCCATCAAATCATTAATTGTTTGGGATAAAAGCTGTAATTCATCTTTATTTTTAGGCAAATCAATCCTGGAATTTAAATTTTCTTGAGATATTTTATCGGCTGTTTCAATTATATTTAAAATCGGTTTAATACTTCGTCCTGTAATAATACGAGCAACTAAAAAAAGTAAAATAAGCGTAATTGGATACGATAATAATAATATATCCAACAAATTACTCAAAATATTTGAGGCTTCTTCTTGAGAAACCGCTACCAATAAATAACCTTTAATTTGTTTATTTAATACTAATGGAACTTGAATTTGCCGTAGTAATTTATCAGCTAATCTAAAATCGGTAGTGATTATTTTATTATTATTTAGTTGAATACTTAAATTTTCATTTTTAAGATTTTCAGATTTTTCAATGATTTTCCCTTTGCTATCTGTTAAGACCAAAAAAACAGGATTTACAGAAACTTCATTGTGTTCCTGCTTAATCCATTCGCTTTTATCCAACATTTTAGGTTGATTGTTGATAAACTGAATTTTCTCAAGGTATTCATCTGCTTCATAGTTAATATTATCATTTACATTTTTATAAACGGTAAAAGAAACGATATAATATATAATTATAAAAACGACGAAAATTAGCATTGCTGTTGAGATGCTATAATAAAATGCGATTCTGTTTTTTAATGAAAAAGTAGCCATAAATTAAAGGATTTCGTTAGCAATATAACCAATTCCTCGAATTGTTTTGATGTAATCATCTTCCTTTTTAAGATTCAACTTTTTACGAATTGAATTCATAAATACGTCAATTACACCCGTGTCATAATCAAAATGAATGTCCCAAACATCCTCAATAATTTGAGTTCGTGTACACACTTTTCCTTTGTTTTTCAATAAATAATATAACAATTCAAACTCTCTTTGAGTTAAAGACACTTCTAATTCTTCAGTAAATACCTTGTGTGATAGAACTTCAATCTTAATTGGCCCAAGAGTTAGAATTTCATTGTCCTCTTGATTTCTAAAATGAATTTTTATACGTTCTAACAATTCATCAAAACTAAAAGGCTTTTTAATATAATCGTTGGCACCAGCTTTCAAACCTTCAATGGTTTCTTGAATGGTATCTTTAGCTGTTAAAAATATAATTGGAATGGTTTTGTCTTTAATTCTGATGGCTTTGCACAACTCCAATCCATTCATTTTTGGCAACATCCAATCCAATAAAATCAAGTCGAAACTTTCTTTTTTAAATAATTCAAAACCCAATAAACCATCTAAAGCAGTTCTGATTTCATACCCTTCTTCTTCTAGTCCTTGTTTCAAAAATTGAACAATTCCAGCTTCGTCTTCTACTATTAAGATTTTCATTTTATATTTTTTCAATTGAATGCAATAATGCGATATATTGACTCGGGGTTTCATTTTTATATACACCAATATTCCCGAGTTTTTTTGCTTCTTTATTTAACACTACAACCAATGGAAAAAAGCCGTCTTTGTTGTATTTTTCAACTATTAATAAATTTTGTTTGCCTTCCTCTTCTGATAAATTAGAAGCTGAATTATAACTAAATTTGATTTTTACTAAGACGTAATTCTCATTTGCGAAAGCAATGAAATCATCCGATTTAAATATGTTTTGCTCTAATTTTGTGCAGTTCTCACATTGATTTTCTACAGTAAAAAACAACAAAATTTTCTTGTTATTTTGAGACGCTTCTTTTACAGCAGTTGAAATGTTAGCATTCCAATTTTGAGCATGAAGTGCCATACTCATAAAAAAAGCGAATAGAACCAAAATACATTTTTTCATAAACAATTAATTTCTGTATAAAAATATCAATACTATTTGACAATCTTCCTACAAAAATTAATTATTTTAGCTATTACGTGAAAAAGTATTTTGCTATGAAAAAACTCTAAGGGAATTACCTGTTAAAGCAGTATTATATTGTGCTAAATTACTAGACGCAGGCCCACGTGTAACTGCACCAGTGCTACTAAATTGTGCTCCGTGATTAGGACAAATAAAATTATTTCCAGCAGAACTGTAATTTACAGTCGTTCCTTGATGCGTACAACCAGCAGAAACCGCAATGAAACTTCCTGTTAATGTTCGTGCTACAAGTACCCCAAGATGAACCAAATGTCCACCATTCGCAGCTAATGTTCCTGTAGTAATATCAAGTGTAAAGTCAACATTTGTTGGAGCGGCAGAAGCAGTTCCATCTTTTTCACAACTTGACGCCAATCCACCGATACAAGCTGGAATTAAAACCGCAGCAGCACCAAATCCTACTCTTGCAAAAAAATCTTTCCTTGTCATATTTATTATTTATTAAATTTAAATTATATTTCAATCAAACATAACTCTTATTTTTTCTTCTTGGTATATATTGTTAAAATTCTTAAGTGGAACTTAAGAATTTTAATAAAAATTATGAGGATTGTAGCATCAAATCCTTATTTTTGTAAAAATTATTTTATATGAAATTTTTAAGAAAAACATCTCCATTTTATACTCTTGCTTTATTCTATATCATTGTTAGTTTCATTTTACGAATCATTCTACTTTTTCATCCAATAACTCAAACTTCATTCGTATTCATTGACACCATCAAGATTTTTGTCTTAGGATTACTATCTGATTTTTTTGTTTTTGTAGTGGCAAGCGCCTTTTTATGGTTGTATTTAATATTCATTTCCAATTCGAAATACCTAAAACCGTATGGCTACATTATTTTCGGATTATTAGTTTCCCTTTTGATTTATGTCAAGTTTTTCAATACCATCCTCAACGAATACGGTGGCGTTTTACCCGAAATTGGCTTTGCTTTTATTGCAATTAAAACAACATTATTTGGATTATTATTATTTCTGCCTAAATACCGAGATACCATTCGTTACTGGCTTTTTAGCTTTGTAATCTTCTTATTTGTGGTGATTTTACTTCAAAATGCAATCAGCGAATTTTTCTTTTGGAACGAATTTGGTGTAAAATATAATTTCATAGCCGTTGATTATTTGGTTTATACCAATGAAGTAATTGGAAATATTATGCAATCTTATCCTGTGATTCCATTATTTTCAACCTTATTTATTGTTGCAGGATTAGTTACTTATTTCATAGTAAAAAAATCAAAAAATTACATCGAAAACATTCCTACAATAGCAGAAAAAATTAAAATTTCTGGTGTGTATTTTCTATTATTTGGAATGTCACTTTTTGTAATTCCTTTTCTTTCAACCAAAGAAAATTCAGATAATATTTTTGCCAATGAATTAGAAGCCAATGGAATTTATAAATTCTATCAAGCCTTTATGAATAGCGAATTGGATTATTTTAAATTCTACAAAACGCTGCCTGAAAAAGAAGCTTATGATTTATTAAATGCCCAAATAACTGGAAGTATCAGCGGAACAACGTTAAGAGATATTAAAAGTGCTGCCGCAGAAAATCATAAAAATGTAGTGCTAATTACCATAGAAAGTTACAGTGCCGAATTTCTGAAAATGTATGGCAATGAACAAAATATCACGCCGTTTTTAGATAGTTTGGCAACAAAAAGTTTAGTGTTTTCAAATCTTTATGCTGTTGGAAATAGAACGGTGCGCGGGCTTGAAGCGGTGACTTTATGTTTGCCACCAACTGCAGGCGAAAGTGTTGTAAAACGAGTTGATAATAAAGACAAATTTTCAACTGGAAGCATCTTCAAACAAAAAGGCTATAACGTAAAATATCTTTATGGTGGCGATGCTTATTTTGATAATATGCAAGATTTCTTTGTAGGAAATGGCTATGAAATTATAGATAAAAAGACATTTAAACCTAACGAAATTACCTTTCAAAATATCTGGGGCGTTTGCGATGAAGATATGTACAACAAGGCAATCACGGAAATGAATTCTGAATTCAAAGAAAATAAACCGTTTTTCAACCATATAATGACAGTTAGTAACCACCGACCATTTACATATCCAAATGATAAAATTGATATTCCCGGCGATGCGAAATCTCGTGAAGGCGGCGTGAAATATACTGATTTTGCAATGAAAGAATTTTTCAATAAAGCGAAAAAACAACCTTGGTTTGCCAATACTGTTTTCGTAATTCTTGCCGATCATTGTGCTTCAAGTTCTGGAAAAACGGAATTGCCAATTGATAAATACCGTATCCCTGCAATGGTTTACAGTCCTGGTTTTATTGCACCAAAACACTACACAAATTTGATGTCACAAATTGATGTGATGCCAACAGTTTTCGGCTTGCTAAATTTCAATTATCAAAGTAAATTCTTTGGTCAGGACGTATTAAAATCCGATTATAAACCAAGAGCATTAATTGCAACATATCAAAATTTAGGGTTAATAAAAGACAATGTTTTAACGATTATTTCCCCTAAACAGCAGGTGAAACAATTGCAATTGACTTTGATTCCAAATCCAAAAGTAACAAGTGAATTCCAATTGTTATACGAACAAAAACCGATTGAAAAACCACGTTTGGATTTAGAGAACGAAACAATTTCGTATTATCAAACGGCTTCTGATATTTTAAAGAAAAAGAAGTATCAAAAATAAGTGCTGTTTCTAAAAGAATAGCCTTCTTTTTGTCGTAAATTTATATACAAATCAGAATTATGTTCCGGCATCAAGGAAAAAATAGGACTTTCATTCATAATTTACGCTTGGCGACTTTATTGTCTTTCGTAGCGGGAATAGTAAATATTACGGGGGTTTTAGCCTTAAAAACACTAACTACAAATGTAACCGGGCATTTTGCATTTTTTGCTGAAGAATTTATGAAAAGGGATTTCACTGCTGCAATTACCTTTTTGCTGTTTATTATATTTTTTTTATTGGGTTCTTTTACTTCTAATTTTTTAGCGGAATTAGTGTCAAGAAAAAAACCTGAATTGTCTCACGTAATCCCAATTTCTTTAGAAATAATAGTTTTAGTTGGCGTTGGAATCTTCGGAAACCAATCAAATATTTCCAATTTAGACGGAAAATTAATTGCTTTTTTAATGCTTTTTGCAATGGGAATTCAAAATTCATTGGTAACGAAAATCTCACAATCAACAGTTAGAACCACTCATTTAACGGGACTTTTTACTGATTTAGGAATTGAATTGTCTCAGTTATTCTTTTATAAAAAACCAGAAGAAGTTAAGAAACTGAAAACCAATATCTACTTGCGATTATCAATTATCGCGTTTTTCTTTATCGGATGTTTTTCTGGGGGATATATTTACAAATCAATTGCTTTTCACACTTTATTTGTAGCTTCATTCTTCTTATTAATAGCACTTTTATATGATTATATCCGATTTCAATTTCATAACATAAAACGAAAAAGAACGCATCATTAAACTACAACATCCCATTGTATTTTCTAATAAACCATTCCGTAGTTAGTGAAATTGCAATTAAAATAAGTAACCAAATCCAATCTATCAGAGGCATTTTCTTAACTATTGCCTTTTGAACTGATTTGTATTCTTCATTTTCCAAAAGCGATTTTATCAACGCATCTACTTTATTAGGGAAAATAACTTGCCCTTTTGTTTGTAATGCCAATTGGGTTAATTTATTCAAATCAGGATTTACAAATTGTTTTTCAATATCAAAATCTAATATCTCAAAATACCCATTATAAACTGTATTTGAATTCAATTCTTTGACCACAAAATTATATTGTCCAGCCGATAATCCATCTAAATTTACTTTAAATGAAGTCGTTGTTTTCAATAAATCAAATGTTTTTGTAGCCTTCGTATTTTTATTTACAACAGTAATATTCAATCTCGCTTTTTCGTCAAATTCATAGTTCTTATTGAAATATTGTGCCGAAATTTCTATTGCATCACCCGAATTATAATATCCTTCGTGATTCACAACCAATGATTTTTTGGAAGCATTAGAAGCTAAAAACTGAATTGTTTTATCAATAAAAACATCGTATTTCTCATACGATTTTGTTTCTACGTGGCTTTGCAAACGCCATTTCCAACTGTTTTCCCCCAATAAAAAAGCCATTCTTTTTCCCTGATTTTCTGAAAAGGCAAGCAACGGCACATTGGTTTCAATATTTCTGATTTTTGAGGACAACAACACATTTACATTTGCGGAAGCGGTTACCGTTCCAAACGAATTTTGCAAAGGTGGAAATTGTTCAAACCCAATATCATCCAGCGCAAAAAGGTTGAAATCACTTTTGTAACTAGCCAAATAATCTTCCGTTTGGCTGCTCATTTTAAATGCCAAACTATTTTGTTGTTGGTTCAAAAAATTGAAATCTGTTTTGGTTCCTGTAATTATAAACGTATTTATTTCGGCAGTTTTATTGGCTTCAAAAAATGACTTAAAATCGGCTGTTGGCTGGTACAAAATGGCAATGTTATACTTTTGTAGATCCTTGATTTCATTTGGTTTAACAATCGTTACTTTTCGTTGTACATTAGTTTCAATTGCACGTTTCAAAGCACCGATATCAGGATGATTAATCGAAGAAATAATTGCGATTTCTGTTTTCTGATCGATTATTTCAACCGCAAAATTCTTAATATTGTTGTACGTATTTTTCTCTTTTTCTTTAAAAGTTATTGCCGCTTTAAAAACCTGTAAACCAATTTTGTCAGCAGGAAGCAAAACAGAAACTATGGCTGATTTTTTCGAAGGCGAAAAAGAAACGGTTTGCGTATTTAAAACTGAATTGCCTTGTGAAATGCTGAAATTTGCTGAAATACTTTTCGTTCCTGAATAGTTTAAAAAGACTTCAACGGGGAATTTATTTTTGTGAAAAGCATATTTATTTACGTTCAATTGGCTTACTTTCAAATCTAAATAAGTCATTGTATCACCCACAACAATTGGATACACTTTATTATTTACATCAAAACTATAGACGAAATCATTTCCTGAAGTTTGATTTCCATCCGAAATTAAAACTGTTGGAAAAGTTACGTTTTTATTGATGCTTTTTACACTTTTCGCAACTTCATCAATATTGGTTTGCTTTCCCTTGAAATCAAAAGTTTCCGAACTTTGAAAATCACTATCAAAACGATACGATTGCACATCAAATTTCTCTTGAATTTCGGCATTGGAAGTGATTTTTTTATACGCTTCTAATGTAGTTGCCTCAGCTTTTAAATCTACAATTGAATTGGAATTGTCAACTGCAATTGCCAAAGGCGTTTTTACAATTTCAAAAGTTTTACGAGATAAAATTGGGTTTATTAGCAATAATAAAACACCAAATACCGTAAAAAAACGTAAAAAAGCCAAAATCAAATACGCTTTCGACTTGATTTTAGCTTTATAAAAATACTGATAATACGACAAACCACCCGCTATTAGAAGTGAAATCAAGAGTAATAGAATCGTGTTTGTGGTCATTGTTATTTATTGAAGAATTGAAAGATTGAAAGATTGAAAGATTGAAAGATTCAAAGATTCAAAGATTGAAAATATTTGAATCAACAAAAATCTTTAAATTATTAAATCTTTTAATTATTTTCTAGGTTAGCATTCCGCCACAAACATTCATCACCTGACCCGTCACATACGCACTCATATCCGATGCAAAAAACAAGCAAGCATTGGCAACATCTTCAGTAGTTCCGCCACGTTTCAATGGAATTCCGTCTCTCCAACCTTTCACGACATCCTCGTTTAATTTCGCCGTCATTTCGGTTTCTATAAATCCTGGCGCAATCACATTACAACGAATATTTCGAGAACCTAACTCTAATGCTACCGATTTTGAAAACCCAATTACACCCGCTTTTGATGCCGAATAATTCGTTTGTCCCGCATTTCCTTTAACACCAACAACGCTACTCATATTGATAATTGAACCCGAACGTTGCTTCAAAAATGTTTTCTGAATCGCTTTTGTCATATTGAAAACCGACTTCAAATTCACGTCAATTACCTTGTCAAAATCCTCTTCAGACATCCTCATCAAAAGATTATCTTTCGTAATTCCGGCGTTATTTATTAAAATATCAACCGTTCCAAAATCTTCTAAAACCGCATCCACAAAGGTTTGAGCCTCATTGAAATCCGATGCGTCCGATTGATACCCTTTGGCTTTCACGCCCAAAGCGTTCAATTCTTTTTCCAATGCCAATGCAGATTCCACCGATGAACTGTAAGTGAATGCTACATTTGCACCGTTTTTTGCGAAAACTTCCGCGATTCCTTTCCCAATTCCTCGACTTCCGCCCGTGATTATGGCTGTTTTTCCTTGTAATAATTTCATATCCGAATTTTATTTTTATAATTTTTTGGAGCTATTTCCTGCTGTCATTCCAATCCACGCAAAAAAGCGTGGGATTTTCCCTTCCATCAGGGCTAATTTACATCCGCCAAATATAAGATAATTCCTTTTTTAAAAAAAATACATTTTGTCAATACCCATTATTAAATATTACTATTTATTCTCTCGGATAAGAAAAACGTTTGTCAAATAGAAATTCTGTATCTGTCAAAGTATGTAAAAATGCTACTAAATCTACTCTTTCATTATCTGATAAATGCATTGGTTTTTGTAATTGTTTTGGTAAATTTTTATCGTTTCCAAGTGAATTATAATGCTTGATAACCTCAGTTAATTTTTTGAATCGACCATCGTGCATGTAAGGAAATGTAAATTGTATGTTTCGTAATGTTGGTACTTTAAACAACATATAATCTTTAGCATTTCCAGTGATTTTTTGTCTTCCAATGTCGTTCAATGTGGTGTCTATTGGCAATCCATTTCGTTCGAATTTTTCACTTGTAAATAAGGGTTCGTTGTGACAAGAAGCACAATTGGTTTTGAATAATTTGTATCCGTTTTGTTCTTGATTTGTAAAAACAGCTTCATTTCGCATCACTTTATCATACTTAGAATTGGAGGAAATTAGATGTAATTCAAATTGGGATAATGCTTTTAAAACTCTTTGTCCAGTAATATTGGCATCTCCATAAGCCGCTAAAAACAGTGTTTGATATTTCTCGCTTTTCTTAAGTTTTGAAACCACGTTTGCTAACGTTTCATCCATTTCAACAGCGCTAGTAATTGGATTCAGTGGTTGTACATCCAAATGATTTACACCGCCATCCCACATAAAACTTTTTGACCACGCCAAATTCATCAAGGTCATCGAATTTCGAGTTCCGATTTTTCCATCAATTCCGTGGCTCAACTCGTGATCTACGTGTGTAAAACCTGTAGCTTGCAAATGACAACTGGCACAAGAAATTGTGTTGTCACGAGATAAAATAGGATCGTAAAAAAGGGTTCTTCCCAATTGAAATCCTTCCTCAGTCAATGGATTTTTAGAAAAATCATAATGTGGTTTTGGCCAACCTTTAGGAATTTCTAAATAGAGTGGAGTAGGCCTTAAAAAGGTAAATGCCAACGAAAATAAGACGATACTTCCTATGACAAAAAGATATTTAAAAGAGACTTTCATTTTAGTTTTCTGTGTTATTTTCACTAAACATTCCAACAGCTTTATCTGCAAGTTCCATCGCTTTTGAACCAGGAATCATAATGCTATTATTTTCTGATAGTTTAATGTATTTAAACAATTCTGCGACATCCACATTAATTTCTAAATTGGAATTTATGGGTTTTAATTCGATGGTTCTAATGGCGTAATTGGGTTTCATATAGCCGCCAATATGAAATTGAAAAGCGTTTTTACGGGTTTTGCAACTCGAACTTTTACCTTCTATTTTCATATTTATAAAACCACTTTGCCACGCCCAATACATTCCTTTTGTTGGATCTAAATCCCCAGACATCGCTCCTGAAACACTTGCTAAACTGTCAATTCCTATTGAGAAAGTGACTTTTGATATTGTTTTATTTGATGTTTTTGTAATTGGAATCCGTAATGAATTAGGGTTTTCAATATCAATTAAATGATAACTATTGGGTTCTGAAAAAGTAGTAGCATCAGAATATTGAAATTTGATATTAGAAATATAAAATCGAATAACTTCAATTTCAAGTGTGTCTTTGGATTCAGAAATATATTTTTTGTTTTGTACTAAAGTTTCGTCTTTAAATTTCAAATTGAGACGCAAAACTAAGCTGTCCTTTTTTTCTTGAGCTAAAGCCGATTGAAAAAAAAGACAGCCTATTAGAATATAAAAAAAATTTTTACAATACATTTCAAGTTTTTATAGTCCTCTAAAGTAATTTAGTTACTTGATTAATCCTAAACCTTCTTTTGCCGAAGTATCTAACGGACTATACAATAATACGCGATTAAACAATTCTTTTGCTTCGCTATATTTTCCTAAAAAATAGCAATTCCAACCGCTCATTAGCATCGAATCATAATCAAAAGGATATAAATTTAATGATGTTGAAAAGTATTTATCGGCTTTAGCATATTCTTTTCTATTGTAATAAATTTGCCCCAATCGGAAGTTAGTTTGACTGTTTTTAGGGTCAATTTTCAAAATTGATAAATACACTTGTTCTACTTCGCTCCATTTTTTCTGAACCGCAAGTGGATTCACAATTCCTAATAATGCCTCAATAGACGCAGGCATTATTTCCGCTGCTTTTTTATAAGCTGCTAACGATTCATCATACCTTTTTGATGAATAATAAAGCCAAGCTAATCTTAATTGTGTTGGATAGTTTTCTGAATTATTCAAACTTTTTAAAACATCAATTGCTTCATTTTGTTTTTTAGCCGTTTCTAAAGCATAACTTTTTACAAAAGCTTCCTGAACTACTTTTTGGTCTTGCGCTTGAATAAATTGCGACCCAATTATTAAAGCGATAACTAGTGATTTTCTTAGAGTTTCCATACGATTTTTGTTTTTATTAAATTATAATTATAAGTGAAATTTGTTGTATTTGTAGTTGTTGGATTTGCGCCACTTTCATAAGTTGAACCTCTTTCTTGAATTCCATAACCAAAGCTCAAGTCGATATTTTTGAAATAGAAATTCAAATTACTTCCTGCATACCAGTTAATTTTATTGGGTGAATTATATACAAAAAGCCCATTGTCACTAATGTAATTTTCGTGATTTCCAGAAGCTCCAAAACATTCCAACCATATTTTTTTGCTGATTTTAAATCCGATTAACTGTGTAAATATTGTGTTTTGTACGGATTCATTTGAAACCAAAGCAATTTTGCTATTTCCATATAAATTCAAATTTCCAAAAGGAAAATAACTTACCGAACCTTCCGATGAAATAGTTTTTAACTCTGATAAATTAGTATAACTTACTGCAAGTGTTGGCTCAAAATATTTTAATCTTTTGCTAATTGACAAACTCCCAGAAATAGAATTTACATTCTTTTTTTCTGATAAAAAGGGTTGGTTTGGTGGAAAAGGTGGTGGAGCGGTATAGGAAATACTACTTGAACTATAAACTCCAAAACCTGCACTTACAGTCCAATTCTTTAGATAATAAGACCCAATTGTATTCCATTGGAAATAATTATTTTTGTTTGTAATTATCGTTTCTCTTGATGAAGGGAACGAAAAGCGGAAAATATCATTTGAAGTATTTGTTACCAATGAAATGATATTTTGAAGTTTAAATCTTGACGACAATTGATTGTTCATAAATATATTTTCAAACTGAACATCAGAATAAAAAGTTCCGTGTCCAAAATTAGCATTTCCTTTGAAATTATTGTTTTTATAATTGTCGAAATTATTGGTTTTCAATATTCCAACTTCAGCGGCTACGGATTTAAATAATCTAGGGGCATATTCCACTTTTACTTTCAATTCATCTGTAAAAGTATCTGCTAATAGATTTGCTTTTTCCCTCTGACTGCTATTT